>JALGXY010000331.1 GCA_029824495.1 Fimbriimonadia bacterium | reverse complement strand
GTGCAGTCACCTGTCGATATGAGGTCTGAAGATCATGGGGCGCATCCTCGGCAAAACGGTCATCTGTGCTATCGCAGGAATTCTCGGTTGGGTTTTTGTCGAACCGATGTTCCCCAAGTTGGCCAACGACCCTAGCTGGACTCAGATCGAACGCTACTACGTCTTGGCTGTTTCGATGCTGATCGGCGGTGCCGCCGGTTTCTTTCATGGTGCCCAGAAGGGCGGCAGGCTGGCGATCCTCGTCGGCTGCTCACTTGGGCTCGCCTTTGGCGCTGTTGGCGGAATGCTGGGCCACGCGATCGGGTCCGGACTCGTTTCGAGCTTCTTCCGCGGCGACGTCTTCACCATCGGCATGAGCTTAGAAACGGTGACCGCAAGAGCTTTGGCGATCGCCCCGTGGGGGCTTCTGCTTGGAGCCGGGATCGGGGCGACCTTGATGAGTCGTCGTGGCGTGATTTCGGGCGCCCTCGGCGGCCTGGTCGGCGGAGCGATATCGGGAGGGCTGTTTGACCTGCTGGGCGGACTGTTCGCCCCTCTGATGATGGTGACGACACAGGAAGGCATCCAAGAGGTTGGCGGCCCTTCACGCGCCATGCTCGCACTGCTCTTCGGTCTGACTATCGGCCTGATGACCGCGATTTTCGAGCACGCCTCTCGCCGGGCTTGGCTGAGGTTGATTCTTGGCAAAAACGAAGGGAAGGAGTGGCCGATCGACGCACAGCAGACGATGATTGGCAACGACGAGCGAGCCCACGTTCCTCTGTTCGGCGATCCGCAGATTCCTCAGTTGGCGGCGGTGATTCAGCAGCAGAACGGGCAGTACGTGCTCTCTGATCCCGGCAGCCCCCTCGGGCTGGGACTGAACGGCTATCAGGTGACTTCACCTGCCTATCTCACCCCAGGGGACATGATCAGCATCGGACCGCTCCAGCTTCAATTCCTGATGAAGGCTGGGTCTGCACAGAAGGCACAGGAAGGCAGGCCTCAGGCTGTTCCGATTCAGAAGATCACTCCCGACCCTCTTCCCCCTCAGCCTGTTCAGCAGCAGCCGGCTCCTATAAGTGAGCCCACAGTAATGACCCCCACGGCAGGCATTCAAGGCCTGTCGCTTGTCATCCTCTCAGGAGCCGCTGCGGGCGACAAGACACCGATCGGTGGCCCGGTTGATATCGGCCGAGAGGCTTCCGGGATTCGATTGGCTGCAGATCAGCAGGCTTCACGGCGTCACTGCCAGGTCGAACCGTCGGCTGGAGCGCTTAAAGTGACCGATCTGGGCAGCACAAACGGTACGTTTATCAACGGAATCCAGGTTCAAAACGGAGTTCTCAACCTGGGCGATGAACTGCGTGTAGGCTCGACAACATTCCGTGTCGAAACCGTGTGATCCTAGGGCCAACTTTTTGCTTAGGTAAAATCTGCCCTCGGCCGCCCACCTGCCACGACAGAAGGGCAATTTGGCCAGCCTTTTGGAGCATTGCTGCATGTCCGTTATTCAAGTTGAGACCCGACCGAAAACATCTTCTGCTGAAGTCAACCGCCTGCGAAAGAGCGGCGTCCTTCCCATGGCTCTTATCGAGCGTGGTGAGGGTACTCGGCTTATCAAAGCAGATGTCACGCATTTGAGAAAAGTTCTCGGTGGTAAGGGCGGTCTGAAGATCTTCCCCCTTTCTCTCGACGATGACGACCGCAAGATGAATGTTGTCGTCAAGCAGATCGACCGACACGCCGTCTCCCGCAAGGTGACCAGCATCGTTCTCCAGGAAGTTGCTGAAGACGACGTGATCAAGATCGCTGTGCCGCTCGTGTTTGAGGGCACTCCTGAAGCTGTGACCAAGGGCCTGGCTTCACTCATGACTCCGGTCTACGAAATCATGGTTCAGGCGCAGGTCAAGAACCTGCCGGAAAGTTTTGTGATTCAGCTCGGTGAACTGGGCGAAAATGATCGCATCATCCTTTCGGAGATTGCAGTCTCCGACGATCTCACCCTTCTTGCATCGCCAGAGACGGTTCTGGCTACGACAGTCCAGCTCCGCGGTATGGATCTTGACCTCGGCGAGACTGAAGAAGGCGAAGAGGGCGAAGAAGGCGAAGAGGGCGAAGGCTCCGACGAAGAATCCTCCGACGAGTAATCCTCGGCCAGCTCCAGTCAGAATTGAGGCGCCGCTTTCGAGCGGCGCCTTTTTTGTTTTCGGTGAATCAAGATGAAGTTTGGTGTTCTAGGTTGGGGCCTCAGAAGTCCGGTCGCACAGCTCGCTCATCGGCCCGATTTAGGCCATGAGCTGGCGGTGTTGGCAGATCCTCGCGAATATGCTCGCGCCAAGTTCAAAGAAGCAAATCCGCAGGCTGATGCTGTCGATTCGATCGAGGAGCTCTTGAGCCGAGATCTCGATGCAGTTTTTGTGTTGACACCGGATTGGCTTCATGAAGAGCATGCGATTGCCTGCCTCGAAGCAGGAAAGACCATCTTCCTAGAGAAGCCGATGGCGGTCACCGCCGCGGGCTGCGACCGGATTCTGGAGGCGAGAAGGCGAATCGGCGGCCGGATCTATGCCGGTCACAATATGCGCTGGTTCCCGGTCATCCGCAAGATGAAGGAGTTCATCGACCAGGGTGCTGTGGGCAATGTAAAGGCCGCCTGGTGCCGTCAGTACGTCGCTTACGGCGGCGAAGCCTACTTCTGCGATTGGCACGCCGATCGAAAGAACACCAACGGGCTTCTGCTCCAAAAAGGCGCACACGACATCGACATTCTTCACTGGCTCTGCGGCTCCTACTCGAAGCGAGTGGTCGGCATGGGCGGGCTTGAGGTGTATGGCCAGAACCAGACTCGAGAGACATTTGAAGAGTACGAGAACGACCACTTCCGGGATACCTGGCCACCCAGTTCTCTCGACCGAGTGAACCCTGGAGCCGATATCGAAGACCTCAACATGATCCTCATGGAGCTGCAGAATGGCGTCAAGGCCTCTTACCAGCAGTGTCAATTCAGCCCAGACTCTTGGAGGAACTACACCCTGATCGGCTGTCGAAGGCGCAGGGCATGGCGGTGCTGATGAGCTGATGATCGATGAGTTTATGAGGTGGCTGAGCGGTGAGAAGGAGATCTGTACGTCACCTGTGGCGGCAAGAATGTCTGCTGCTGCTGGGGAAGCGGGCACTCTTTCGGTCAGGAACGGATCTCAGCCGTTCGACGTTCCTCCGCTTCCTGCTGAGCTGGCAGATGGTCTCCCGACCGGGCTCGGTCCAATCAGGCCTGTATAATCGAATTCGATGTCCGGCAGTCAAATCGACTTGACCCTGCGTGTTCCCGCGAGCTGTCGCCCGGGGCAGCAGGATCGCACTAAGAGGCTCTTCAGCGAAAGTGTTGAGGAGTACATGGACTGCATCTACCGCCTGCAGACCGAATGCGAAGTCGTTACGACAGGTGAGATCGCGACCTACATGTTCGTTTCGCCTGGATCAGCAACCACGATGGTGAAAAAGCTGGCGGACCTCGGTTTGGTGAACCACGTTCCTTATCAGGGCATCACCCTGACGGATCACGGAAAAAAGCTGGCGACGCAGCTCACCCGGGCACATCGTGTGCTGAAGAGGTTTCTTGTAGATGAGCTGGGCCTGCCTTGGAGCGATGTCCACGAGCTTGCCTGCAAGCTCGAGCACTATGTGGGAGAGGATGTGATTACGAGGATGCACGAGAAGATGGGCTGCCCTCACTTCTGCCCCCATGGAAGCCCGATCGACCCCGATCAACCCGATCCTTCCGTCAGGCTCCAAGATGCTGAGGCAGGCGAGCTTCAGGTCTACCGAATCACCGATGAGCGCGTGCCGTTTCTTGAGCACCTCGAGAGCATCGGGCTTGTTCCTCAGACGCGGTTTAAGGCTGTCGGATCTACAAAAATTGACAGTCTGATCCACCTTTTGGTGGATGGCAGTGAGATTACTGTTGGCCCTGAAGTCGCCCGGCACGTCTGGGTTGTGCCAGGCGACTTTGAGTTTCCCGACTAGTCGCTGACTAGATACTCGGCGATCAGTGCCGCCGTATCGACAAGCGCGTCGATATGGGTCCTTTCATAGCCATGGCTCGTGTCGACACCTGGGCCGATCAAGGCAACCTGTGCCTGTCCGCCCTGTCGCCAGTAGGCCGAGCCGTCTGAGCCGTAGTACGGATAGACATCTGGCTTCAGGTCGATGCCGGCTGTCGATGCCAGCGATCTGAGGCGATCGGTGAGAGCTCTGCTGTAGGGGCCAGAGGAATCTTTTATGCAGATGGAGCAGCGCTGTTCACTGCCGGCTCTGCCTTCGCCGATGACCGCCATGTCAAGAACGACCAGCTCGGAAATGTCAGTCGGAAGTCCATCGTTGCCGCCATGCCCAACCTCCTCGTGAACGCTGAACAGAACATCAGTTCTCTGCACAGGCGTAATGCCGGTTTCGTGTAGGGCTTTAAAGGCGGCTAGGACACAGGCTACGCATGCCTTGTCGTCGAGAAATCGTGAGCGAATATAACCCGAATTGTGCGACTCGAATCGAGGATCAAAGTAGACGTAGTCGCCGACTTCGATTCCGAGCAGTCTCGTCTCTTCGGAGGAGCTGGTCTCTTCGTCGATTCGGACTTCAAGTGTGTCAGCGTTTCTTGCGGTGGTCCCGGCTTCTTTGTTGACATGCACCGCGCCGTTGGTCAGCACAACTGAACCACGCACCTGCCGCTCAGATTGAGTGCGGATGGTGACGCCTTCGCTTTCAACCGTGGGCCAGCAGACGCCGTTCAGGGCGCTCAGCTTGAGTCTGCCATTCGCTTTGATCTCGCTGACGACTGCTCCCAGCGTGTCGACGTGAGCTGTCAATGCTCGAGGAGTAGAGTCCTTCAGACCATCGAAATGGGCGACCAGGGCCCCTTTAACGGTCTGATGTGATTTGACCTCCATCGTCTCAAGCTCGTTCTGTACAAACCTGACCGCCCAATCGGTATCGCCCGTCGGGCTGGGAGTGTTGATCAGATCCTCAAGAACCTGCTTGAGATAGTCTGTTGAGATCTCAAACTGCGCCATCGCGGTGAGTTTAGCCCAAGCCGTATCGCTGACGCCTGTGCTCGGTCTGTGGCGAGCGTATTCAGAGGCGGCAATCCCCCCTCCTCCTTTTGCCAAAAGGGAGGAGGGGGTTAGGGGGTGGAGGGCCGAGATGCAGATGGGAACGTCCGCACCACATTCAATGAAACCAGTCTCTCCCGAGCCGACCACCGCTGACTGAGGTTTAATCCCGAGCATGGCTGACGAGGCCCCCAAAAGAGTACGTATCATCACGCTGGGCTGCGCCAAGAACGACGTAGACAGCGAGGAGATCGCGGGCGTCCTGCAGGGCCAAGGCTGGGAGGTCACGGCCGATGAATCAGCCGACCTGACCGTGATCAACACCTGCGGTTTTCTTGAAGCCGCCAAGCGTGAATCGATCGAGCAGATCAAAAAGGCTGTTGCCGAAAAAGGAGGAGGCCGGGTCGTCGTTGCCGGCTGTCTATCTCAAAGAATGGGCGAAGAGCTGACCCGCATGGCTCCAGGTGCAGACGCCTACATCGGGGTCGGGCAGATGGCTCGATTTGGCGATATTGCAAAAGACGTTTTTGGCAGAGGCGAGCAGTTGATCGACGTCGAGCCGCCACACCACCGATGGGCGGATGTCCAGACCCGCACCAGAGCAGGCCAGCCGTGGAGCGCTTATCTCAAAATCTCTGAGGGCTGCGATCACCGCTGCACCTTCTGCACGATTCCGAGCTTTCGTGGAGGGCACGACAGCAAGCCGATTGAACGGGTGATCCAAGAGGCGAATCACCTCGCCAAGACCGGCGCAAAAGAGCTCTGTCTCATCGCTCAGGATGTCACCCAGTACGGCTACGATCTCTACAGAGAATTCACCCTGCCGAAGCTTCTTAAGGAGCTGAACCAGGTTGACGGCATCGACTGGATTCGGCTGCTCTACTTCTATCCCAATCGACTGACAGATGAAGTGATCGAAGCGGTTGCTGGGCTCGACAAGGTGCTGCCGTACATCGATATTCCGCTGCAGCACGTGCACCCAGAAACGCTTCGCCGAATGAAGCGGCCTTGGGATGGAGATCGCTACCTGCGGCTTTTTGAAAAGGTGCGCAAGGCGATCCCTGAAGCATGTATCCGTACGACGTTTATCGTCGGCTTTCCAGGCGAAACAGACTCGGAATTCCAGGCCATGATCGACTTTGTTCAGGAGGCGAAGCTCGACCGCGTCGGCGCATTTACCTTCAGCAGAGAACCGGGAACGCCGGCACACGATATGCCGGGCCAGGTGCCATTCCGGGTCAAGCAGCAGCGATACGACCGGCTGATGCGCACGCAGAGATCGATTTCACTGGCTAAGAACCAGGATTGGGTCGGCAGGCCGATCCGGATTCTGGTCGAAGAGTCGAGAGAGGGCTGGGTTGCCGGGCGGTCATTCCGAGACGCGCCTGAGATTGACGGCTGGGTCTACGCTCAAGGCACCGTAGAGCCAGGTTCGTTTGCCGAGGTCATCGTCATCGAAGGGCGCGAGCACGATCTCTACGGACACCTAAAGGGTGTTGAGCCGAATCGGCGCAGCCTTGTGCCGCTGCAGATGGCTGGGCCGAAGGCTGCTCAATAGCGGACCGTGCCGGTAAAGACAACTTCTGGCCGTGAAGAGACTAGGTAAGGCTTGGCCGCATCAAGGACCTCGAATTCGAGCGTTCCCCCTTTGCTCTCAACCTTGATATCTGCGCCTGCACCATAAAGCTTGCGCCAGACGATTGCTGCCGCCGCCGCACCGGTGCCACAGCCGAGTGTTTCGCCCGCACCACGCTCCCAGATTCGAATCTGAAGGTGGCCTCCGCCTGCATCTTTGGTCCAGATCACGCTGGTCCGTTCTGGGAACAGCGGATCATTCTCGATCAGCGAGGAGGTCTCATAAAACTGCTGACCATCAGGGAGCTCATCAACCGGCACAACAAAGTGCGTGCTGCCGGTTGAGATCGCCGTACCTTTGACACCATGAAGAGAAATGTCCACCAAATGGTTAGATGGGTCATCGGCCAGGACAGGGATGGCCCCCGCATGGAACTCAGCAGCCGGCATTTCGGCCTTGACAAATCCGTCCTCGACCGAGACTCTCGAGGTTAAACCGTGCTGCAGGATTGTAAAACTGTCCTTGGCCCACCCCATTCGAACGGCATGGTTGGCAGCACATCGAAGTCCATTGCCGCAGAAGTCTTCCGACCCGTCTGGGTTGAACATCTTCATGGAGATCTCAATGCCGGGCTCTTTGCTTGGTCCGACAACGAGCAGGCCATCTGAGCCGACGCGAAACCGCCTGATGCAGAGATCTTGGGCCAGGGCGGGCAGGTCGAGACCCTGGCAGTCGTCAGCGTTGATCAAGATGAAGTCGTTGCCGACAGACTGAGTTTTTGTGAACGGGATCTCCCTCATACGAGCGGCTCCAGTGAATACTGTGCTCGCTGCATTGTGGCCTCGTGCCACCCTCCACTGGGGCTGACGATCGGGAACCACCAGGCTGCAGGCCGGTGAGCCGCTTTGTCTAGCCCTTCGCTGGCGATGACCGCCTCTCGGATCAATTGAATTCTCATGAGCTCGGCTTCGAGAGAGATGGTCTGGCGGCGCTTTCTCGCCTGCAGCATCTTGTTGGAAAAGACAAGCTCGTCCTGCTCTTTCTGTAAGCCGAGCCATTCCTGCCGGCATGCATCGATCTTGTCTTCGATCTGTTCCAGCCGATTTTCGAACGCCTCTCGCTCGCCAATCTGTTCTTGAGCAGGAGATTTCTCAAAAATGTACTGTCTCCAGTGATTGCCCTTCGCGATTTCTGTCTCCGCCCGCTCCAGACGCAGCTCTTTCAGTTTCTTCAGTACGGGTTTTTTGCGCTTTTTGATTTTGGAGAGCTCTTTGTTGAGTTCGGCAAAAAGATCATGCAGTCGCTCGTACTCTGCACCGATCGCCCGCCAGTGCCCGCCCAAGTCGGACTGTAGGTAGCGGATCAGATCGAGAGGCTGCTTCAGCTCTGAGAGTTTGTCGAGATGGTCGCTCGCCTCTTGGGCAACAGCCTTCCAGCGCAGAGAAAAGCCTGCCGCGCTCAGCTCGTCGACGCCAAACGGTCTTCTGAGCGGCTCAGGCATCTTCAGCCAGGCCTCACACTCAGAAAACGCATCCCACGGGTTGTAGCTGACCCTGAGAATCGGGTTCAGCTTGAGTTTGTGGCCGCGCTTGGCGAGAGCTTTGTGCATTTCGCGGCTTCGCCACACGTAGCTGCTGGCTCCCTCATGAAACACAAATACGTGCTCTGTGGCAAGCATGCCGATCAGGCTGACTGCTTTGCCGATCAGGACGCAATCAGGTCCATATCGCTCTTCGATCTTCTCTGCAAATTCGGCAGCACTTCGAATAGGCCTTTTAAACGAAAAGGCGACCGAGTCTGGGGTGTTGATGACACAGCCTCGATTGCCGAGCCGGATTGTGCCGCGCCCTACGCCCGGAATATACAGATCGAATGGAAGAGCACCTGTTCCAAATCGGTCGAGCGTGTAGATCTCTGACCCTTGGACGGCCTCGTTGTACGCGTCGCAGGCATCCTGGCGCGTTTCAGGCCGGACAAAAAGGTCGAAGATGTCGAACCGAGCCTGACGAACCGTCTGCGTGTTGAATCGAAGGAGCTCCGTTGTTGAGGAGACGTCGATAGCGACAGGTTCGCCCGCAACAGCCGAGAACATGATCGGCAGCAGCCTTTTGTAGTACGAGGTGAGAGTCAGGGACTCGCCATCGCCTGACGCTTTGCAGACTTGGCTCAGAATCTTCTCGGCAGCCTTTCGGCTCTCGTTCTTTCTGCGCCCAGAAATCGAGTTGAGGCTCGATTTGACAGCCCATTCAAAAGTGTCGAACAGCTCTCGAAAAAGCGGTTCGAGCGGCATCTCAGCTGTGATTTTTGAATCAGCTTCATTGCTGACAATTCCACGCCAACCCCAAGCCTCAGTCAGCTCATCCATCAGGCCAGGGCGCTCGTTCTCAACTCGCGCCACCTTGACGCCTGCCTGTTTGAGCTGGTCCCTGCTGATGACAGTCTCTGATCCGAACAGGAAGGAGAATTCTCCAGCGGCGCTCCAGAGTCCTTTTGTGGTCGTGTCGTTGTGCGGCAGGGCGGTGAAGCCGCGCTTCTGCGTTTTGTAGGGCGACTTCGCGAAGTAGTCCGTGTCGTGGACACCGGCAATAAAACGACGGCTGTAGCCCAGCCTTTTTTGAGTCTGGATCACCCCAGACTTCATCGGCTCATCCCAAAAAACGGTCTGTCCCAACGCAAGAAACGGCGCCCCAGGAGCCAGTTTTTCCAGCTCCTCGAGTGCCATCTCCTGCGAAGTACAGAATCCTTCCATCACTTTGTACTGCTGTTGAACACCTTCATTTTCTGAAGGGTCTCAGCACTGACATGGTGCTCCATGCCTTCTGCGTCGTGCTCGGCAGTCGCGTCCGAAACACCGATCGACTTGAGAAAATTGAGAACGATCGTATGTCTTTCTTTGGAGAATTCGGCCAGTTCTTGACCCTTCTCAGTCAAAAAGATGCTGCGATAAGGTTCTGACTTCACATAACCCTCGCGCGCCAGCCTCTGTACCGTCTGACTGACTGTGACGGTGCTGATGCCGAGACGCTCCGCCATTTCGACGGCCCGTGCTTCTCCTCGCTCCTCAATCAGAGACTGGATCAGCTCGCAGTAGTCTTCGGCTGTCTCAGTACTGTGATCGTCGCGCGTTCGCTGAAACCGGTTCACCGCAGGCAATTATACGCCTCGGCCAGTCCCTTTGCAGCGGAGAGTGCCCTTTTCACCGCCTCGGCTTGATCTAGCTCAAGAGCTTTAAGATCCTCGGAACCTGCTCTCAGAGCTCCGTACTGCGTGCAGGCCAGAGCGCCCGAGCACAGGCCTGTGATGAGACAATCGTTGAACTCCCACTTCTGGTCAAGGCCGAACAGCATTCCCGCCCGAAAAGCATCGCCAGCCCCCGTGGAATCAAAGACAACCGGGCTGGGAATAGAGGGGATCTTCCAGATTTTTCCGCCGGGCAAGGCTGCGACCAGACCCTGTTCTCCGGCTGTGACAAACACAAGACAGCTTTGACGGTCTGCCCAGTTGAGCGCGTACTCAGAGAGGCTTTCAATCGTATCGGCTCCGTCGATCCAGTCTGGGCTGGTCTGGCAGATGTCTCCTGCTCTGGTTGGAGCGCCTTCCAGCAGATCCATGGCGTAGGCAGAGCCGCCCTTTCCATGGATCCACTCGACCGCCTGGCATGAGGCGGCACCGTGGTTCGCATCGGTGCTGAGCCATTCTGCTGAAACATCGGGCAGCAGGTTCAAGCCACTCCTCTTTTCGAGATCTTTGAAGCCTCGACCAAACATGGTGCGTTGCCCGTTGGGCTCGACAAAGATATAGCAGGTGGGAGCAGGGTGGACACGGCGGGGAAGCCTCGCCTTAGACAAGCCATGCTCGTGCAGGAGGCCCATGATCATGTCAGCTTCGGTGCCTGAGCCAATACTGTTGCCCACGAGGATTGTCTCCGTGCCCCATCTGACCAGCAGAGCGGCAGTATTTGCTGCTTCGCCGCCCAGCCTGACCCTCTCGGCGCCCAGCTCGGCGTATTCGCCAGGTTGAGGGATTCGCTCGACCGGAGAGATGCGATCGAGGCAGACCGTCCCGTAGACGATGACCATGAAGCCCGATTCTGCCAGAAATGGCTGGGTAAATTCGTGCCCATGTTGTGGGTTCAGGTTGGATTGAGCTTTGCTGCTTGGTTGGCAGTCGGTTTGATTTTCCGTCGACGGTCAGACCAATTTCGAAAGTGGATGCTAGCCTTGAACCGTGGAGTTCGAGTGGCGATGGGGTCCGCTGGATTCCTGATCTCACTTGCTCTGCTGGTCGGCGGCATCTGGCTGGTGGCCGAGGCGGGCGGTATGAAGGAGGGGATTTTGGTCTGGTGGGCCTGGCTTTCTGTCACGGTCGTAGGGCTGCTGTTTGTTGGCGGCCAAGTCTTGAGCGCGGCAGCGCTGATCAGCCTTGTTTTTCGGGGAGAAACCGAACCGCCTGCCGATGCGTCCAATCCATCGGAGAATCAAGACTCATGAAGCGTCTATTCATCGTTTTCACATTTCTGCTCATCGCGTCGTCTGCTTTTGCTCAGTCGGACAAAATTCCTGGCTCAGAACGGGCCGATCGCGTTGCGGCCAAGGTTCATGAACTTGAACTGCTAAACCAGATTCTTCCGGTTCTTTTCACCAAGGATCAGCTCGGAAAGATCCTTCCGATCATCGAAAAATCCCGCAAAGCAAAGCGGCAGCTTCAGATCGATGAGCAGAAGGTGATGATGACGCTTGAGAAAGAGCTTGACGATGCGATCAAAGAGGCTTACGCCAAGAAGAAGGTGCCGACCACAGAGATTACATCTAAGGTTTTTGGCACCTACAAGAACATGTCAACAGCACGACAGGTGCTTGTCGGCTCTTTTGTGGAACAGATCTTTGACGTCATGAAAGCCGAGTGTGATGAGGGGCAGAGAAAGGCTGCCGCATTGGCGCTGCAGGACTACGTCTTGACCGATCTGGAGAAGAAGATGGAGCTGACTGAGGAGAATCGTCTGCGCATCTGGATCCGCATCGTTCTGATGAATCACGATGCTTACGATGTCTTGGTCAAGCTCTACAAGGCCGGATAGGCCTTTGCAGCCCTCTGCAACGGCGCACGTTCATAATGCGTCTAATCCAGAGGATCTGGGAACCTTTTGATCAAGGAATCCCATTTGGTGAATAGACGATGAAACGCATTTTGACTCTGACTGCGCTGGCTCTTCTGTCAGTCGTTCTGATTGTTGGCTGCACCCCCGCCGACGAGCCGGAAGGCAAGACCGACAACCAGGAGACCGCCTCGAACGAGACCCAGCAGAAAGATGGCATGGGCAATGTCGGCGATGACCTTGCTGCAGGAGATGGAAACGGAAACGTCGCATCTCTCGAAGTTGGCGAGATCACAACGGCTTCAGCTGGTCCTTATGAGTTCGCAGCCAGCTATGATGAAGCTGTCGCCCAGGCTAAAGCAGAGAACAAGACCCTCCTTTTGAAGTTCACTGCAGATTGGTGTGGCCCGTGTCATGTGATGACCGACCACGGCTTCGGCAATGCTGATGTTCAGGCTCTTCTGACCGACTTTGTAGCAGTCGAAGTTGACATCGAGGACAAAGAGGGCAACAAGGAGATCCTCGAGAAGTACTTTGCTCACACAAGAGGGGCAATTCCTTACCTGCTCGCAGTCGACAATAACGGCGAAGAGCTGGACAGCCACACAGGCTACTTTGCCGACGCTGCCGGGCTGGGCGATCTGATGTCCTTCCTGAAGTCGATCTAAAACTCACCTGAAACTACTACCTTCGAGGGCTCTGTCTTAGCGGACAGAGCCCTCGATTCGTCTGGGTCTGTCTCCACAAGCAGGAACCTGGCACCGGCGACAGCAGTAGTCTTTTTTAGCCGGTTCGCATCCCCCCTTTTGGAGCTCTTGTTTGATTTGAATTCTGCGGCAGGCTGAGGTGAAAACCATGAAAGCCTTAAAGAGCTCCCTGGCCGTTATCGGCCTCCTCATCATAGCGATATCTGGCCCCTGGCAGGTGCTTGGCATCCTCGGTGCATCGCCCGCCGCAGGGATAGACCTTCGCCTTCCGATCAGGTCTGTAAAGTCGCCTGTCGCTGGCGAATCTCTTATTGGCGGCAGTGATACGATGATCCTTGCTGCTGACTGGAGCCATGCGATGGCCGAGTCGAAGCGATCTGGCCTCCCGATCCTCGTTTTTGAGGATGACAGGTCACAAGAGGCCGACCGACTTCTAAAAAAGATCGAATCGATCGGATTTCAGCATGCAGCCATGCATACGGTGTTTCTTCAGCGAAGCTGGAATGAGGCCCCACCATCTGGCTCAACCTGCCTGAGGCTGCTAAACCCTCAAGGCATCGAGGTTGCCTGTTGTACAGCCGACTCCGGGCTGGCAGAAATCAGTGTGCTGCTGCGGCAGTTCTACGTGATCTCCTGATTCCATAATGGGGAATGCTCGAAGAATCGAGTTCGGAGGCGTGGCGCCTTCGCTATGGCGAAGAGGCCCCCTCCGGCCTTCCTGATCTGGGCCGTCTGCTCAACCACAGATCGGTGCGCGATTTTGCGGATCAGCCGATCTCTGATGTGATCCTCCAAGCTCTGGTTGCAGCAGCGCAGAGCGCTGCCACCAGCAGCAATCTTCAGCTCTGGAGCCTGATCTCAATTCAAGAGCCGACACGGCGCAAGCAGATCGCCGAGCTGTGTGCTGATCAGGATCAGATCCATAAGGCGGGAGTCTTCTTCGCCATGGTCGTCGACAATGCTCGGCTGAAGGCCGCAGCGGAGAGAGTGGGCGAGGAT
>JALGXY010000330.1 GCA_029824495.1 Fimbriimonadia bacterium | reverse complement strand
CGACCCCTTACACCGAGGCGATACAGAACAGCAGCTTTTCGAGCAGACCTACGCCTGGTTGCAAGGTGGACTCAATTCTAAAGTCTCCATTCAGGGCACCGACTCAGAGCGCGAACTCGACATTGAGGTTGATCAGCTCAGAGACAAAACTCAACAACGGCTGGAAGGGCTGGATTTAGATCAAAGCGTGCCGCTACTGCTCTCTGATCGAGTCAAACGCATCCCTTTTCTCGCCGAGAATCTGAGACATATCTATGCCCAGGTGGACATGGCCGATAGCGCCGGTTCGTTAAAGAGCTACTTGCATGAGGTTTGTCAGGAGCTACCGATTGATGCCGTCACCCGCTTGAGCAAGACAAAAATGCGTCGGCAGTCCGACGCCGTCATCACTCCCCTACCCGCACGCGTTTCCGGTGCCACCCATCTACTCGACGATGCCCACCGGGCACATCCGATCGGGTCGTTCGACCTCAAGAGCACCCCTCAGCCGGGTGAGCAACTCACGCTCGACAATCAATCCTATATAGCGATCAAGGTGACCTGATGGCCCGGAGGTCGCGCCGCTTCAATGTGTTCTCGTTGGCCTTTCTGGACGTCATGTCTTGCGGATTTGGTGCCGTCGTTTTGATTTTCCTGATCATCAACCACGACTCCGCAGACGAACAAGAGATCGTCAACGACGATCTTCTGGCGGAAATTCGGATGCTCGACTACCAGGTTCTGAAGGGCCAGGAAGAGCTGTTCGAATTGGTTGAGGCACTAGAGAGCGTTGAAGCACGGCTCGATGAATCTGAAAATGACCTCAACGCCACAACAGCAACCGTTGAAAAAGAAATCACAAAGCTCGATGAACTCAAGGAAACCTCACTCGCCGAGGAGGTTAATCTGGCGGACTTGACGGCTGATATCGAAACGCGAGAGGACGAGGTAAAACGTCTTGAAGCTGTCAAAGCTGCAGCCGAGGGCCAACAGGTGCGTTCTTTCGAGGGCGAGGGTGATCGTCAATACCTGACCGGCCTGAAAGTTGGCGGCAAGAACATTCTTATCGCCGTCGATACATCGACCAGCATGCTCGACGACACCATCGTCAACGTCCTGAGGCGCCGGAACATGGACGATGACCGCAAGCGCGCCGCGCCAAAATGGCAACGCACCATTCGTACCGTCGAGTGGATCGCAGCACAGCTCCCCCTCGACGCAGAGTTTCAACTGTATAGTTTTGCCGAGGAGACAGAATCCCTGGTGCCCGATGCCGACACCGCCTGGTTGCCCATGCATGACGGGACTGATCTGAATCGAGGTGTAGAATCTCTGAAAACCAGAGTGCCCAGCGGCGGGTCCAGCCTGGTCAAGCTGATGCTGGTTGTGCGCACCCTCTCGCCTATCCCCGATAATGTGTATCTGATCACCGACGGCCTCCCCACTCAGGGCGAGGCCGCTCCGCGTTCCGCGACAGTATCCGGGCGACGTCGATTGGAGTTGTTCGGTGATGCGATCGACAGATTACCCAAGCAGATCCCCGTCAATGTGATCATGTTTCCGATGGAGGGTGACCCAATGGCGTCTGCCGCCTATTGGAATATCGCAAGGGTGACTGGCGGTGCTTTCATCTCACCTTCCTGGGATTGGCCCTGATGCGTAACCGGCGAGCCATGGAAGAATTCAGCGTATCGTTTCTTGATGTGATCTGCTGCGGCTTCGGCGCCATCATTCTGTTGTTGATGATTACCAAAACTGTTGAACCTGTTCTTCTGGAACAGTCCAACATCAATCTCGAAGGCCAGGTCGCGCAAAGGGAAGACGCTCTTTTTGAGATTCGCGGACAAATTAACGAACTGCGACGGCAAATGCGGGATGCAACCGCAAATCTGGAGCAAAAACTGGAGGCTCTGGCGCAGCTACAGGAATATCTGACCGCAGTTCTGGGTGAGTTCGACAACCTATCCGAGCAACAGCAGGAGATATCAACTCAGAATTTAAAGCTTGCCGCTGCCAAACAGTCTCTGACCGACGAGATGCAGCGCCTGTTGGGCATGGATTTTCGGCGCTCTTCCGGCTTGGTCGGTGGCATCACCGTCGACTCTGAATACATTATATTCATCATCGATACCTCAGGGAGCATGCAGAGTGTTGCCTGGCCGCAAGTCGTTCAGAAAGTCAGTGAGACGCTGTCCATTTATCCAAGGGTCAAGGGTATTCAGGTCATGAATGACATGGGCGATTACATGTTTTCGCAATATCACATTCAGTGGATTGAAGATACGCCATCACTGCGCAACT
>JALGXY010000329.1 GCA_029824495.1 Fimbriimonadia bacterium | reverse complement strand
GTATCGAATGCCTCTGCAGAAGTCATTCAGCATCATCGGCTTCCTCGACTACGGCGGAGCCTGGGGCGGCTATGGCAGCCTGAAGAATTTTGAGCAGAGCGACGAATTCAAGATGCACATGGGCTATGGAATCGGCCTCGCTTTCCGAACGCCAATCGGTCCGATTCGGATCGACTTTGCTCTGAATGAGGAAGGCTCTACCCGCACCCACTTTACTTTCGGAACCAGTTTCTGATCGAGATCAAAACATGAACATGAAGAAAATCAAATCAGCGCCCTTGGCCGGCTGGCTTGTCGCCGGCGTCATGGCAGCAACGCTCGGCGTAGTCGGCTTTCAGCAGTCGCAGAACAAATTCGGCATTGTCGATATGAACCAGGTGATTGCTGACAGCAAAATCGGCAAAGAGAACACCCAAAACCTGCAGGATGCTTATGATAAGCGGCGAATTCTGCTCGAATACCTCGACTCAAAGCGCGTCGTTAGTGCAGCACAGGCAGATGAGATGCGCACTTTGGAGCTCAAAGAGGCCTTGACAGAAGCAGAGCAGACAAGGTTGGAGGCAATCAGAACTGCGATCCAGGGTCAGGTGGACAAGTATTCTGAGCTGAGCACAAAAACCGATCCAACGATCCAGGAGCGAACTCTAAGCCAGGAGCTCTCCACCTACGTTCAGACCACCGTAACCACCATCAATCGATGGCAGCAGGAATTCGAGTTTGAAATGCAGGATATGCGGGATGCCATCAACAAGGATGTAGTTGAGAAGGCAAACGCTGCGCTGCAGGAGGTTGCTTCCAAAGAGGGCTATTCAGTCGTCTTAGAGAAGAGCACTGCCCCTTATGCGGCCAACGACATCACGGAACAGACGACAAAGCAGCTCGACGACAATAACTAATGTCATTCGAGCAGCGGGCCTGATTGGGCTGATCGGGATCTTGGGATGTGCCCAGGGTCCCGAATCTGTTTACGTGGATCTTGACCTGGCAATGGTCGAGATTGAGGAGGGCAATCGAGTCCTGGTGCAGGGCGCAGATCCGCTTGAATCGTCCAGCTTCTCGCTCGATGCCGTGGAGGCGCGCAAAATTGAGATCGACGCTTCTGGCAGAAAAGTCGAGGACCTCGTGGACAGCATCGAGGAGCGTCGCCGCAAGACTCTGGACAGTATTCGCGAGAGGTTGATCTACTCTTATCGCCAGGACCTCGAAAGGCTGGAGGATGAGCGGATCCAGGAGCTGCTTGGCTTCTACTATGAGGAGCTCGACACAGCGCTTTCAGAGATTCTGTCGATGATGGAGGAGCATGGCGACAAGGTCGGCCCTCTCCGCCACAGAATCGCCTGGCTGGTCGGCTATCCCGATCCTGACCCAGGCTCGAGACGACGCCCACCAGATGGCGACTTTGAGGCACAAGTTCGGTTTGATGAAGCAGCCCGGCTGCGGGCAAAGCTCTCCGAACTTGACGACGAATTCCGAAGGCGAGCCGATGAGCTGCTCGCCTCTGCAAAAGACAACCTGCGGCTCGATCTGGCCGACTGGGGGTTTGAGCGAGCAGAGCTCGAAGTCGACCTGATCGCCCGAGCCGAAGAGGATGCTCTGGCCGCAGTGGACAAGGCCTTTGCGAATACGCAGCGATCTGCCCTTGACCCCGACCGTCTGCTGCCATCTGCCGATGGAGCCTCAGTTGTGGTCGAGGAGACGAGCGGAATAGACTCTCTTCGGCTAACGCCGCCAGAACCGGCTATAGAGGCAGATCGCGCAAGAATGCGGCTTGAAGAGCAGGCAAAGGTCTTTGCTGATTCGAACGGCTGGTCGTTGACAAGCTATCCTGACAAGGGCCGAGACCGGACCGAGGAGTTTCTGAAGTGGCGGAAAGAACTGCTGGAAGAAGACTGAGCGAGATCGCAAAAGCTGTTGGAGGAGAACTCCGCGGCGAAGATCGTGTTGCCATGCGGCCTGTTCCTGCCGATTCAGAAGATCCGCAGGGCATCACTTTCGCCACCAATGAGGAGTTCCTCAAGACCGCTCTCTCCTCTGGAGTCATGGCGGTGCTCGTGCCGAAGGAGTGCCCAGATGTTTCGAAGCCGGTCGTGGCCGTCGAGAACCCCAGGGAAGCGTTTGGCATCGTACTTTCGCTGTTTACGCGCGCTGCTGAGCTTGCAAAGGGCATTCACGAAACTGTGATCATCGAGCCGGGTGCAGTTGTCGACAAGAAAGCCTCTGTCGGTCCGTACACGGTAATTGCCGAAGGAGCGATCGTCGAGGGCGGTGCCCGCATCTTCCCCAACTGTTTTGTGGGCCCCAGGTGCCGCGTTGGCCGAGGCACCACCCTCCATCCCAACGTTGTTCTCCTCCAAGATGTCGAAATCCAGAACGACTGCCTGGTCCATTCCGGAGCAGTTCTTGGTTCTGATGGGTTCGGGTTTGTCTGGGATGGCGAGAAGAGAGTCAAGGTGCCGCACGCCGGCCAGGTGATCATCAATGATTCGGTTGAGATCGGCGCAAACACAACAATCGATCGAGCCTCCTGTGGCGAGACTGTGGTCGGCGAAGGTGTGAAGCTGGACAACCAGGTTCAGCTTGCTCATGGCGTGGTTGTCGGCCCCCATTCCGTGATCGCGGCACAGTCTGGCGTCAGCGGCAGCACTCAGGTGGGCGCTCGTGCCATGGTCGGCGGACAGGTCGGCTTTGGGGATCACCTGAAGATTGCCGATGACACAGCGTTTGGCGGCGCATCAGTTGTGCTCAAGAGTATTGAAGAGCCTGGCCCCTATGCCGGAAATCCGGTCGCGCCTCTCAAGCAGAGCCTGCGTCAGCAGGCTGGAATTGCACGCCTGCCAGAGCTTTTGAAACGGGTTAAGAAACTAGAGCAGGAGCTGTCGGCCCTCAAGGATCAGAATGGCGAGTCTGAGTAGGCGTACGCTCGCTGGCCCCGCCGAGTTTAAGGGCATCGGACTTCATTCAGCTCAACCCGTCGTCGTGGTTGTTAAGCCTGGCGATAACGGCATCCGATTTCACTATCAAGGCGAGGTGATTGAGGCGAAAGCAGAAAACGTGCTTTCAGTCCAGTTCCGGACCCAACTTGGCTCGGTGGCAACGATCGAGCACCTGATGAGTGCTCTGGCCGGTCTCGGCATCACAGATGCTGAGATTGAGACATCAGCGTCTGAAATGCCGGCGCTCGATGGGTCATCTAAGGTCTGGGTTCAAGGTCTGCTCAAAGCAGGACTGAAAGAGCCTGGCGAACTCGAACAGCCTGTTTCGCTCCGCCCGATTCACTACGTCGAAGGCGATATCGACATTTCGATCTCCGCAGGAGACGGACACTGGCGATACGACTTCGTCACAGGAGACCGCTGGCCACATGAGCAGTCAGCCGAGATTCAGTTTGGTCTCGACAGCTACGAGGAGTTGATCGCGCCTGCCAGAACATTCGGCTTTGAGGAAGAGGTCGAGCCGATGCAGGCTGCTGGGCTTGGTCAAGGACTGACTTTGGAGTCCGCGCTGGTCCTCGGCATGGACGGCTATGTGAATGAACCGCGATTTGAGAACGAGCCAGCTCGACACAAGCTGCTTGACCTGATCGGTGACTTGGCGCTTGCGGGGCTTCCCGCCGCCTCACTAGATGTTCATGCCAAGCGCAGCGGCCATATCAGCAATGTTGCAGCGGCCGTCAAGATCCGGCAGTCGCTCGGCTTGATCTAAAGCGGCTTCAGCCGAGCATTTTTGGGCCAGTCGAGCTCAACTCCCTGCTTCAGCATCAGCTTCTGCAGCTTCTCCCGTTCCTCGATCAGCCCCCAGACAGGCTTGGGGTCGATCGATTCCCGAATACAGTAGGCGGCCAGGATGGCCGAAGACTCCCCGATGTTCCACTCGATCGGGTGGAGCCGCGTACAGCCATTGGCGATATGGGTGACACCGATATTCTTGCAGGCAGGCAGGAGATTCTTGAAGTCGCGTGGGATCAGGCAGCCGAGCGGAATCTGGTAGGGCAGTGACTGGACATCGATGCCGATCATGCCGTTGATCCGCGGGTGAATATCGATCGGATAGGCGCCGATGCCGACGCTGTTTGAGATCGGCTTAGCCCGCTTTAATCCGGGGTTGCAGTCAGCTGCAACTTCGAGCTCGGTCAACGTCTCCATCGCCTTGATCCGCCTCGATTCTCGAATATAGGGGGCTTGGGCGAGGCCCAGCTCTGCTCCTGAATGCTCGGGCGCGGGCCGCAGCGATTTAAAGTCCTCTTCGACCTGCATCCACCGAATAAAGCTGAGGGTCATGTTGCGCGAACAGGTGCAGACATCGAGCTCAGGAACCTTTTTGGTCTCAAGACAAGGGCCGACAAAGTCATTCTGAGGCCAGTTGACGACAGTTGCGCGGCGGCGGAATTCTGTCGCTGTTAGATCCGGGTCGACAATCTGGCGGTAGGTGAACCAATCCCACCCATTATCTTTGAACAGCGGCAGCATCTTCGATTTGCCGCTTCGCCCATCGGGGTAGGTCCAGCTGAAGATCGGGCCGGGCCAATGCGGTGGTTGGTGCTGGCTCCAGAACGCGTAGTCTTCATTCTCAGGGACGGTGAAGTCCTCGTCTGGATGCCATTCCAAGACGGCACAATGAGTCTCCGGCTGGCGACATTCTTCATCAGCGACATCCAAGGCGTGGGGTTCGCCGAACTCGGACTTGGATTCTGCTCCCACAACATGCTCAACTTTGGCTAGTGGAAGAACACTGCCGGTCTCTGTGGCATCGAGGTAGTACTTCGCCTCGATCGTCTCGTTCGGAGCGTTTGCCGTGTGGGCAACGACACTCTCGATCTGCTCTTTTGAGCCGTTGATCGTCCAGCCCCTTCCCGAAACTCGGATGATCTCCAGCTTCTTGTTCCGAACATAGGGTGTGAGCATGCCCCTCAACACATCGTGGCAGACGCGGGGTTCGGCACAGAGGCGGCTCACCCATCCCCCACCTGGGTTCAGGTGGCGCGCGAAGCTCGCTTTGAGGCTCAGCCCGCCCCAGGTGTAGTAGTGCTGGCGGATCCGGTTTCGAAGCTCTCGGTAGCCGGCCGTACACCCGAACTTCTCGATCCAGGGGTGCTCATCTGGTGGTGTGAGCTGCGATGTGAGCTGTCCGCCGATCCAGTCGTGGTCGGAGAGCATGATCGTCTTGAGGCCCAGTCGACCGAGCTGCCAAGCAGCAGCACAGGCTCCCAGACTGTCGCCGATGATCAGAACGTCGCAGCTGCGGGTCACTGGGGTCGCACCGAGTCCGGAAAATCACGATAGAGCGCCGATTTAAAATCTCGAACTCGGCTCCAGACTGCGTTGTGCATTCTCTCAACCTCGCCCTGGCGTGGGGCCACCTCAAAGAAGGCACGATCGAGGTCTTCAAGGCTTTCAAACTCCATTGAAATCCAGAACTCCCCCAAGCCAGGCTGGCCGAAACCGAGCTTTCGCCGCTTCAGCCGCCACGCTTGGACGATTCCTTCGCTCTGGAGGTGCTCCATGAATTCCCTGACAGAAGCGGCAAACTCAAGGTCTTTGGCGCCCGGGGCCAGATCGGCCCAAACCTCGTAGCAGTTCATGCGCTGATCGTACCGATTTGGAGGTCCGGAGCGTCGTAGGGTTGTGCGGTTCTGGCTAATACTGGTTCTGGTCATGGGGGCTGTTGCTGCAGTCGCCGAAGATTCAGTGCTGTTTCTTGGCCTGAAGAAGCGGGTTGGCGGGCGCTTAGTTTATGAGACCTGGGCTGTTTCTCAGCTCGGAGTCTCTGTGCGCGGCCACAAGCTCAACGGCCAGCTCTGGCGTTACGACCAGAAAGAGTGGCACTACGCTCAGTCCATAAAGACCGGGATCTATGTCGGAAAGACTCGATTCGCTGATTCTGCAGATCGAGAGATCTCCTATTGGGGCCGGGAGCATCTGTCGGTGATGCCCGAGCCTAGAATCACAGGCTCAACGCCCTATTCGCTGGTCCAGACGCTGAATCAGAAGGCTGAACCTCGCAGCCTCTCCCAGATAATTCGTGAACGGGATGTCCGCGCGGCCGCCGACAGAAAATTTGAACAGCCTTGGCAGAATTTCTCGGCGGTCTTTATGCGCCCGCCCTCCTCGGCGATGCAGGAGATTCTAGCCGTGGATCAGGATCGTCAGCCACAGGTGCTGCAGAGCCGGTCTGACAATGAGCAGAAGATTTGGGATCAGTATCGGTCCTCGGCAAAATCGCGGCACTCTCGCCTGAGTGAGGCAGCCTTCTTTGTCAAAGAAGAGCTCGCCGTGATTCTCGACAACGAGGGCATGCACATCTACCGATTCAAGAACGGAAGGATCGGTCAGCGGCTGAAGCATGTAAGGCAGGCGAAAGGAATTCTGGTCTGCAGTTCAACGGCCTCTGGCAAGGATGCTTGGGATCTCGAT
Source organism: Fimbriimonadia bacterium (assembly GCA_029824495.1). GTDB lineage: Bacteria > Armatimonadota > Fimbriimonadia > Fimbriimonadales > Fimbriimonadaceae > JALGXY01. The sequence continues at coordinate 4,067 of JALGXY010000329.1, read as the reverse complement.
CGAGATTCACGAAGGCTCAAGCCTATCGATCCGTGAGGCTGACGGGTACGATCCGGCCTGCCCATGACGGTTCGTGAGCTGAGAGAGAAGTACCTGGCCTTCTTTGAGTCGAAGGATCACAGGCGATTCCCATCGGGATCGCTGATCCCGTACGACGTGACCGGGCGGCTCGACGAGTCGCTTCTCTTCAACGGTGCCGGCATGGTCCAGTTCAAACCGTACTTTCGAGGGTCTGCCAAACCGGATCATCCTCGGCTGATGAACTGCCAGAAGTGCCTGCGAACCGGCGACATCGAAGAGGTCGGCGATGACAGCCACCTCACCTTCTTTGAGATGCTCGGCAACTTCTCGTTTGGCGACTACTTCAAGAAAGACGCGATCGACTATTCGTGGGAGTTCATGACTTCAAAAGAGTGGCTCGGTCTCGATCCGGCAAGACTCAGCTTTACAGTTTTTGAAGAGGACGACGAGGCGTTCGATCTTTGGGCAGAGAAGGTCAGATCAGCCGGTTTTGAACCTGAGACACGAGTTTTCAGACTGAGTGAGGCGACCAATTATTGGCCAGCTGGCTCATTCACAAAAGGCCCCCCTGGTCCGTGTGGGCCGAACTCGGAGATGTTCTACTGGATCGGATCGGGTGATCCGCCCACCGGCGAATACTCGCGCGAGGATTATCTGCGCGACGAGGCTGAAGGAAAGTGGATGGAGATCTGGAACGATGTCTTTATCCAGTCCGATTGGCAGGGCGAGCTGAACGACCCCGCGCGTCCCGACAAAGGCTGGCGCAAGACAGGGATGCCCGACCTGCCGTTTCAATCTGTCGATACAGGCATGGGGCTCGATCGCACGGCAACCGTGCTTGGCGGGTTTTCGAGCGTCTACGACACAGATGCATTTCAGCCGATCTTTCGGGCAATTGAAGGCCTGGGTGGCGATCTAAAGTACGGGTCCTCAGGCGAAGTGACTGTAGCGATGAGGATCATTGCGGACCACCTTCGAGCAGCGGTTTTCTGTGTTGCTGATGGTGTGCTTCCAGGAAACTCTGGGCGCGGCTATGTGCTGCGTAGGCTGATCCGAAGAGCTGTTCTAAAAGGCGCGCGATCGCTCGAATTTGATAAAGTCTTCATGGTTGAACTTGTTGATACTGTTGTCAGCGAGATGGGCGGCCACTACACAGAGCTGCAGGATCGCAGCGAGCTGATTAAGGAGACCTTGAAGTCGGAGGAGCAGCAGTTCCGCCTCACGCTAGAGCGCGGCTCTTCGATGTTGACGACAGAGATCAACCGGCTGAAATCTGCAGGCGATACGGAGATTTCCGGTGAGTTTGCCTTTCAGCTCTACGACACATACGGATTCCCCTCTGAGATCACCAGTGAGATTGGAGGCGAGAGCGGCCTGACCGTCGACTCCGTGGGATTCCGCACGGCGATGCTCGAAGCCCAGGAGCGGTCACGTGGGGCAAGCGGCATGGATACAGTCTACGGCGGATCGGATGAAGGTCTGTTCGGGGGCAAGCAGGTTGCGGCGACCAAGTTTGTCGGCTATGACTCCGGCCTCGCAGAGGCGAAGATCTTGGCGGTGCAGCCTCGCATCGATTCGAAAGGCAAGAAGACTGGCCGATATGTGGTCGCACTCGACCGGTCTCCGTTCTACGCAGAATCGGGTGGGCAGTCAGGCGACACAGGCACGATCTCAGCAGATGGGCAAGATCTGAAGGTTCTGGATGTCCAGAAACGTGAAGGTGTCTGGCTGCATATCATTGAATCTAAAAAAGATTCGGACCCCGAATCACTTGTTGGGCAGACTGCCGAGGCTTCGGTCGATCTCAACAGGCGCAAAGAGGTCACCCGAAACCATACGGCCACCCACCTGCTTCATGCGGCTCTCAGAAAGGTTTTGGGCGAGCATGTAACCCAGGCTGGTTCATTGGTCGCCTCCGATCATCTCCGATTCGACTTTACGCATGGCAAAGCCTTGTCGGCCGCTGAAATCAGTCAGGTAGAAGAGATCGTCACAGGAGAGATCTGGGCAGCGCAGGAGGTCACCATCTACGACGCTCTCAGCGTAGACGAAGCACGAAGCATCGGTGCGATGGCGCTGTTTGGTGAAAAGTACGGCAGCGAAGTCCGCGTTGTACAGATCGGAGGGATGGACAAGTCGGCGCCCAGTTTCAGCCGCGAGCTATGCGGCGGAATCCATGTCGCCAATACAGGTGAAATCGGTCCGTTTAAGGTGATCAGCGAAGCGAGCGCAGCCAGCGGCGTGCGGCGCATCATTGCCTACACGGGTCGGAGTGCAGTCCGGTGGGCCGATGATCAGGCAGCAACTGTAGCCAAGGCGGCGGCCAAGCTGAAAGCGAATCCACGAGAGCTGCTCGGTGCGATCGATAAGACTCTGGAAGCGCTGAAAGAAGAGAAGCGAAAGCGCGAAAAGCTGGCGCAGCAGGGCACGGCAGCCGAAACTGAATCGGCGCAGTTTGGAGACGTGACGTTGGCAGTTCAAAAACTGACCGATGTTGAAATGCCGGATGCTCAGCGGGCAGCAGACCGGCTGGTCGACAACAAGCCAGATCATGTCGCGCTTGTGACCTTGAGTGCAAACGGCAAAGTGATGTTTGTCTGCAAGGCAGGCGATGCGGCTGTCAAGGCTGGGGTCCATGCAGGCAACATGGTCAAAGCGGCAGCATCTGCTGCGGGCGGCGGCGGCGGCGGAAGACCAAATTTTGCGACCGCTGGTGGCCGTGATGCGACCAAGCTTGATGAGGCGCTCGAAGCTGCCAAATCGACTCTGGCCTGTCAGGTGGGCTGATGTCGATTTCAGCCGTTGTTCTGGGCACAGCTCAAGATGGCGGCTGGCCTCAGGCAGGATGCACAAGATCCTGCTGTCGACAAGTTGGCAGCCCCCGAACACCGGCATGTCTTGGCCTCAACGATGGGGATAAGGCGATCCTGATTGACGCCACCCCGGCACTGCCTGATCAGCTCCTGCGATGGGGCAGATCACCCGATGCAGTTCTTCTGACGCACATTCACATGGGCCACTGGCCTGGGCTGATGCACTTTGGACGCGAGGCGATGAATGCCAGGGATCTCCCGCTGTTCGCCGCCCAAGAAAACTTCGACCTTCTGCAGTCTGGCGAGCCGATCCGAACCCTGATCCAGAACCACTTTCGTCCGAGCAGCCTTCAAGACAGAGAGCCGGTTCAGATCTCAAGAAACCTGACGATCACACCGCATCAAGTAGAGCATCGGCAGGACAACAACCCGGTCACATTCGCATTTGAGATTGAAGGGCCAAACCGGTCGATCCTCTGGTGCCCTGATGTGGACAGGTGGAACAATGAATGGCTGCTCGAAACGGTCGGCCGCGTCGATATGGCTTTTCTAGACGGCTGCTTTGTAGACCCGTTGGTGGAGATCGGCCGAAGCGATGTACCGCACCCTCCGATGCCCCAATCGATCGAGATCCTCGGTGATTTGATGCAGAAAGTGAAGTTCATCCACCTGAATCACACCAACCCGGCTCTCGAACCAGGCCACGCCCTGCACAGCTTGATTGCGCACGAAGGCGAGCAGTTCTCTTTCTGACTCGTGGCAGAATAGCCACATGTTTCGACGCGCGATTGTTCTGATCGCTGCAATGATGGCCGGGTCTGCCCTGGCCGATGACTTTGAGCTGACCGTTCTTCATACGAACGACCTTCACGCCCACATCGAGCCGAGCAGAGTGAGCGGAACGCTGCTGGGCGGCTACGATCGGCAGGCGACATTGATCAAGAAGCTCCGCGCCGGCTCTAAGCACTCGATCCTGCTGAATGGCGGAGATACGTTCCAGGGGACTCTGTTTTTCAACGCGTATCACGGGCTGGCGGATGCGGCGATCATGAACCAGATCGGCTACGACGGAATGGCTGCCGGAAATCACGAATTTGACCTCGGTCCAAAGCCGTTTGCTGACTTCATCAAGGCCGTCACGTTTCCAGTTCTGGCAGCCAATCTCGACTGCACAGAAGATGAGCATCTTAAGGGCCTCATCAAGAAGTCGGTGATTCAGTCTGTCGATGGCCA
>JALGXY010000475.1 GCA_029824495.1 Fimbriimonadia bacterium | reverse complement strand
TTGCCTGCTTCTGTTGGCGAAACTCGACCTCAACTGGCCTCGAACCGAGCTGGTTCGGAAGGATCCAGAACAAGTAGATTCCTGCCAGGAGGATGATGAGAGCCATCCAGGGGAATCGCCGCCTCTTCCGTCGAGAGTCGGGCTTCACAGCCGCAGAGTATAGCTTGGGCTGGCAGCGATGACTGGTAACATCCGCCCGTGGCGTCGCGACAGGGCGAAATTCCGATACTGAGTCCGCTTGGTGAAGCGGTGATGGCTGGGCTGGTTTTCCTGGGCGAAGTCACACTCCTGTTTGTCGATACGATTCGTCGGATGTTTGCTCCGCCATTTGAGTTCAAAGAGACGCTGAACCAGATGGCATTCGTTGGATTTGCGTCGATACCGATCGTCGCTTTGACAACCTTCTCATCGGGAGCGGTCCTGGCTCTCTACACCGCCGATATCTTTGTCAAGTACGGAGCCTCCTCATTTGTCGGAGGAACGATCAGCCTGTCGGTCTGCCGCGAGATCGCCCCGGTTCTGGCCGGAATCATGGTCGCTTCACGAGCCGGTTCTGCCATGGCGGCACAGATCGGTTCGATGAAGGTGACTGAACAGATCGATGCTCTTAAATCTCTAAACGTCAATCCCACAGATTTTCTGGTTGTGCCGCGTGTTCTTGCAGGCGTGACCATGGTGCCGATTCTTGCGCTCGTCGGGATGTATCTCGGCACGGCGGGCGGCTACTTCACATCGGTCTATGCAAGCGGCCTTGCCTCGGGACAATACATGAACAGCCTTGAGCAGTTTCTCGATCAAGAAGATGTTCGAGGCGGGCTTATCAAGGCGGCCGTGTTCGGGTTGATCATCACCCTCGTCTCCTGTCAGCAGGGTCTTAAGACGACCCAGGGTGCTGAAGGGGTTGGCCGTTCGACCACCAATACGGTCGTGATCACCATGGTCTTAATCTACGTTGCGAACTTTGTCCTGACCTGGTTCCTTTGGAAGTAATTTCAGCAGAGTAAGATATTCACCCTCTGACATGCGTCTACAAAGAGTGATGCGACCTGCAATTCTGGTTATTCTGTTCGGCCTTCTGGTCGGCTGCAGCCCATCTGAGCCGAAACAGCCCGAAAGCACAACCGGCGATTCTGAACCTGTTCAGACGTCACAGAACGGCACCCAAGAGGAGCCGCCAGAGACAGGTTCAGATAATCCAACAGATCCTGTCGGGCCAGATGGTCCAGTTCTAGTCGAAAACGACCCGCCTGATTGGAAGGCAGAAGACGGCTCTCCGGCTCAGGAGCTCGCTGATAAGGTCGACGACGCATTCAGGAACATCGGTTCCGCCTACGCCACCACCAGCACCGTCTATCAAGTGCCCGCCGGCAAGGGCCGAGGTCCGACCGAGATGAAATTCTCAGACTCGGACACATTCGTGATCGACTTCTTTGAGCCTGAGACGCGTGCGTTTCGAAACCGGATCATTGCGGACGGCACAAAAACGCGACGCTTGACGGAGGGCGGCTGGACGCAGATAGAGGCTCGGCCTGATGTCAGTGTTCTGAGCGAAGCTGATGTTGAAGCTTTTCCGACCGAGTTCTTCTACGAGATATTTGCTCGGTTTACAGAGGATCGAGATGTTTTTGGGCCGCTGGTGAGCGCTTGGCTGCTCGGACGTGGCGGGTACGACGTCACCGTAGAAGAGTCGACCCAGAAGGTCAACAACAAGGATCGACAGTACTACCAGATCACTGCTAAGACAGAAGAGAATGGCGGTGCTGAAGTCAAGATTCGCATTGATGGCGTTCGATTTGTACCGGTCGCCGTCCAGGCGCTTGCCTACTCAGAATCGGGAAGCCCGATAACGGGAATGTGGTCCGCAAGCTGGGCTTTCAACGGGAAACATGACCCTTCCGAGTTTGAAATTCCTGTTGAAGACTGATAAGATCGGCAAAACCAACGGGTGGTCTCGTCCGTCCGTTGCTCATAGAGGACACTGAGTAAGGATGCTCACAACTGCAATTTTTCTGGCTGCCGCACTGCCGACAGCCATCAATCCGCCTGTGGCTGTCGAAGTCAAACGGGTGAAGACATTTAATCACCTCCGTGTGGTTGCCCTTGCCGGGCACCCGAAGAGCTCACTCTTTGCAGCTGCTCTCGAAGACGGCACGATCAAGGTGATGGACGCGGCCAAGATGGAGTCGGTCTGGACTTTAAAGGGCCCCCCCCATTTTTT
>JALGXY010000328.1 GCA_029824495.1 Fimbriimonadia bacterium | reverse complement strand
CATACTCCGCTCAGCGCGGATCGACTCTAGATTTTTCTCGGGAGCGTTGTCTTCCATGCGGGACCCTCAATTCAAGACGATGAGTTGTGCGAAAGAGTATACGCCGAGATGATCCGATTCAGCTTTTTCTGATCAACGGAATCGCCAGATGATGCCCGAACCACCGGTCTGAATCGCTTTTGCTGTGTAGCTCTTGGCATGGCCATCAGCAAACACAATGGGGGAGCGGCCATCGTCCTCACCGGTCTGATGGTAAAGGCCCATCACCGGTTTAAGCTGAGCCGGCGTATGCGTTGTGAGCTCCTTAACAAGGTCTCTGTCGCTTGCCAGCGGCACAGCCTGCTTCAGGTCTGTGAAGCTGGTGTAGTCCGGCCGCAGGTAGGTGCCGTTGTCAGCTCCAAAAACAAAACCGCGGTACTTCTTTTCGACCGGTCCGTTGGGTGTGGTCGCAAAGATTGCAGTATCGGCAGGTGATGCCATCTGGAAGCTGGTGGCTGCAGACCAGAACGCCGAGCAGTCGAATCTCAGCTCACCTGTGTCGCAGATCTTCTCTTCTGGTCGGCCGTTCAATGAAGAGTAGGCGGTGACGTCGGACATGCCGACCGACTGCCAGCCTCTTGTGCTCCAATCCTCGGCGTACTCACTGAAGTTGGCGCCAGGGGCGATGAAGATGCCCTTGTTCTTTGCGTACGGGAACAGAGGCGGAGTCCAGATACGGTTCGGGTCATCCTCTGGAGCATCGTAGTTGGTTGAAGGAACCAGAACGCCATCCCAGTCGCCCGTGTACATAGCCAGAGAAAGGCTCAGCTGCTTCATTTGAGCTAGTCCGGCTGTCGCCTTCGCAGACTCTTTGGCCTTGGCAAATACCGGGAAGAGAATCGCCGCCAGAATCGAGATGATTGCAATGACGACGAGCAGTTCAATGAGGGTGAAGCCTTTCTTGTTCATGATGTGGTGCCGTCTTCTCCGATCGGGCCGCTCAGACCGCTGGTCTGATCCGATTCAGTAATCTCAACCGTACCGTTGTCTCTGGGAGGAGCCTCCAGGGTCCCTTCTTCAGCAGGGGGAGTCTCACCATCGACAACATCGGCATAAGAATCATTCAGCCCAGAAGACGAAGGGGCAGACGGGTCTACAGCCGGCACAAGAAGAGCTTCTCTCTCAGTTTGGACCAATGGCGTGAAGCCAAAGTTTCGTCCCAGGTCTCTCAGCACCGATAATGCTGACAGATTTCTGTAGCTCGCTCTTATCTGAATCTCAGGCATCCCCGGGGCAGCCTGCAGCCTGATTCCTGCCTGCTGAGCGATCGACTCGAGTACGCCGCTCAGGGCCATGCCCTGCGTCTCGATTGTGACCAGCCGCTCGATAGGCTGAATGTATGGAGCAACATTTGGCGGTGTCCCATTGGGGCTGCTGCCGTTCATGGCATTCGGGTCGTCGCTGTTTTCTTCCCCGATCCAAGTCGACTGTTCGAGTGCTCTGTTCTGCTCAGCCCGATCCAAGGGGAGACTCTCTTCTGGTGGGCTGGCAGCCTGGTTCCGCTGATCATAAATTCGAATTCCGGCATATGTGGCAAACGCTGCAGCCACGACGAGCATCACGACCGCTGCCGATGACCAAAAACGAGAGTGCGGGGCAGGTCGGATCACTGTCGCCGGCACAAACTCTTTCTGCTTCTCTTTTTTGGGCCGTGCACCTTTTAGGTGACGAACCATATTGATCCGTTTGACCAGCTCATCCCGGTGCTGAGGATAGCGCTCGACAAAGCTGTCCATCAGCTCCTGCTCATCAGCCTCGGCGACGTCCCACATCAGGGCATCGATTTCAGATGGCAGGTGCTTCATTCGTCTGATGCCTCCTCATAGCGGACTTTGAATCGTTCGCGGGCTCTAAAGAGACGAGTCTTGGCAGCGTTGGGGCTGCACCCCAGGCTCTCGCCGATTTCTTGCAGGCTGAGCTCATCCCAATAGAACAGAGTCAAGATTGCTCGGTCTTGGGGATGAAGAGCCTCCATCGCCACGCTGACAGCTGGGTCATCAAAAACAACGGGGGTGTCGACAGGGATCGATTCGACGGCCTCGGTGAGCGTCACCTGGTTCTTGCGGCTCTTGAACCTTCGGGACTGCTGAATCGATCGATTGACCGAAATGCGGAAGAGCCAGGTGCTGAATCGTGCCCGACGATCGAAGCGATTCAGTTTTCTAAAGACGAGGGTGAAGATCTCCTGAACAGCATCTGCAGCCTCATCGCTGTCGAGAAGGATGCCTTTTGCGATGGCAAAAACCTTG
>JALGXY010000327.1 GCA_029824495.1 Fimbriimonadia bacterium | reverse complement strand
AGAGCACGAGCCCTGGCTGGCTAGCTCGCGAAATGTTCATTGTGCGATCGGCGCAGCAGTGGTTCGCATCAATATCGGGGCGAGGGCTGAGTCTGTTGTCGTGCGGACCTTGGAGGGTCGTGAGGTGATTGTTGAGGCGGATCGCATCGTTGTCTGCTCAGGTGGCATCGAAGCCCCGCGGCTCCTGCTCGCCTCAGGCCTGGGTGATCGGCTTGCATGGACCGGGAAGGGCTTTCACGATCACGTCTCGATCATCTGCGCCGAGATCGTTCCGAACGACCGGAAGGAGTTCGACGAGATCTTCCAGAACTGGCACTCCGAAGGCGGGAAGCTGATGCCAAAGCTGCTGCTCTCTGCCCAAAAGCAGGAGTCAGAGAAGCTGGTGGAGGTCGGCGGCCATATGGTTTTTGGAGCGTCTGGCGGCTTTGAAGCCCTCAAGGGCCTCCGGAAAGCCAAGTCGATTAAGGATGCCACCCCCTTTGCCGGGCAGGCCCTGAAATCGTTTCCAGAAGCTGCGGCGGCGGCCGTGGCCGCAGGAATCAAAGGCCGATCCTATGCGCCTGGAAACTCTAAGATCGAATTCGAGGCGCTCTGCGAGCAGACTCCCCACAACGGCTCCGAAATCCGCCTTTCCAACCGGAAGGATGAGTTTGGAATGCCCCTGCCGGTGATCGACTTCAAGATTGGGGAAGAGACTCAGGATTCGATCAAGGTGTTGATGCAGACGGTCTCTGAGCAGCTGAAAGGACTTGCTGAGACTCGCATCTACGAGGACCGCCTCAACTCGCAGCGGGAGTTTCATCGCTGGGCGGGCGACATCTATCACCCGATGGGCGCGACCAGAATGTCAGCCGCACCGGACGATGGAGTGGTGGATGAGAACCTCAAAGTCCATGGTGTTGACAACCTTTTTGTGGCCTCCACAAGCTGCTTCCCATCGGGCGGCTGGTCGAACCCAACTTACGCCATGCTTGCCCTCACCTGCAGGCTTGCTGATCAAATCAAAAATTGATCCCTAAGTTCGGCCAGCAATTGTGCCGAAGATTCCAGTGGGATGATTCTGGATTTCAGCAAGACAGGCAGCCTGCCCGAGGTTGACCTTGTAATCGCCGGGGCAGGAGCGTGTGGGCTCGCTGTCGCGGCGGAGCTGTTGGACACCCCTATCAAAATCCTGATTCTAGAGTCCGGTGGACTTGAGCCAGAGGAGGATGTCGAAGACCTCGGCCGCCTGGATCAGCACTCGTCAGAGTTCCCGACAGATCGATCTGTACGGCGCGCCTATGGCGGCACCTCCAAGGACTGGACAGGCGAATCGCTCTTTTATGAGTCGTGGGCGTTCGGCCCTCGGCCCTGGATTCCAGAAGCTGACTGGCCCGTCAGTGCAAACGAAGTTGAGATGTATGCCGACAGGGCACGCAAAGCCATGGGCATCGCACGCCTGGCCAATGGGGCGCTCCCTTGGGAGTCCCGCGGTCAGCTGCCGCCGGACATCGACTATCGAAAAGTCATCCTGACTGCTGCACAGTTCCCTGCAGACCCAGACCTTCCCGCAAGGCTGCTGGAGCAGATTGAAGCCTCAGAGAACATCGCGCTGGCCCTCCACGCCAATGTCATCGACATCAGGCTCAATAAAGAGATGAGCGCTGTCTCCGGCTTGGCTGTGAGAAACGACTTTGGCACGACAGTTTTGGCCAAGGCGAAGCAGTTTGTGATCGCCCTCGGCGGAATCGAGACCCCCAGGCTCCTGCTGGCCTCAAAGTCACAGGAAGCTCGCGGCATCGGAAACCTGCGAGGAATGGTCGGTCAGGGAGTGCACGACCGCACGCGAATGACGTGCGCGCAGATCTTCCCGAGAAGGCGCACAGCCTTTGACAGAACGTTCGTGGACTGGCATCTCAACGGCCAGCGATATCAGCCACAGCTCATCCTGGCCGAGGAGGCTGTTCGCAGCCTGTCTGCACTCGGTGTGGGCGGACGAATCGTGTTCGACTCAGACCGGAAAGGCGTCGATGCACTGAGGGGCTTCAAGAAGGCCTGGAACGAGAAAGCTGGCGTCCGCGAAGTCTTCAGGTCTGGTGCAGAAGCTGTTCGGGAACTGCCTACCGCAGCAGGCGAAATCCACGCAAAGTCGATCGCTAAGCGATCCTTTGCTCCGTCAGATGCACAGGTCTACCTCGAAGCATTCTGCGGTCAGCCTCCCGCCAACGGCAGCAGCATTCGTCTTGGTACGGATATCGATGCGATGGGAGTGCCGAGAGCGCTCTACACTCACCGAGTTCACCGAAGCGAGC
>JALGXY010000326.1 GCA_029824495.1 Fimbriimonadia bacterium | reverse complement strand
GAAGCCGGAAGTCGCGGTGCTTCAAGGCGCGGAATAGAGGGAGTTTGACCAGGGCCTTCGTGGTTCTTCTGGCAGCCCCGGACATGTCTCATTATGCACAGACCTCGAAAACCGGTCAGGACAGGGCGGTATTCTCAAATTGCCCATGCAGCTTCTTCTCTGCAAAGTCTGCGAATACGCGTTTCAGAATCAGAACGGCCGCCACTCGATGATCGGGCTGTTTGAGAACATCGTGCTTCCGCAGCCGGGCGTTGAACACCCCCCATTTTTCGTCTGCCTCCAACTCGAATTCGACCCTGATGAGCAGGACAAGCCTCTCAACCTGGAGGTCGTGATGATCGATCCGGATGGAAAGCGGATGCTCGATTTCACTGCAGAAGGCCGAGTCCCTCGCGACACGGCTGGCGGCATCACCCGGCTCTTCATGCAGTTCTACGTGCCCAAAGTACGGTTTGAGGTTTTGGGCGACTATCGGTTCGACGTGATGATGGATGGCAAGTCGATTGGCAGCGAACGGCTGCCTGTTCTGGTGGCTGCACAGATGCCGAAAGCTCCCTGATGACCGACGCCTGGGCTGAAATCGACTCGCCGATCGGGCGTGTCGCGATAAGGGTCAATCCGGCAGGCGCGGTCAAAGAGATCATCTTCCGCCACGCTCCCGAGGGATTCCGCCAAGACCCTAAGCTGACCGATCCGGCAGTATCCCAGCTCAACGAGTACTTTGAAGGCAGCCGCAGAGAATTTGATTTGGACCTTGCGCCCGAGGGCACTGAGTTTCAGCGCCAGGTCTGGAAAGAGCTGACCAAAATCCCTTACGCCCAGACCACCAGCTATGGCGAGCTGGCGCGGCGGCTCGACCGACCCGATGCAGCCCGCGCTGTCGGAGCAGCAAACGGCCAGAACCCGATCTCGATCGTCATCCCCTGCCACCGTGTGATCGGTTCAGCTGGCCAGCTCACTGGCTATGCTGGCGGCCTCGATACAAAACAGCGTCTGCTGAACCTGGAGACAGGCGCCCAGACAAGCCTGTTTGATTGAGGCTCGCTGGGGACCCTCCACCCCCTTTATCCACGTCGAGCTCAGCTCATTGCTAACCTCTTAGGCGGACCCTCCCCTCCTTCCCTTTCGCTTCGCAAAAAAGAGGAGGGGGAATAGAATAAGATCTAGATAGCCCCCTTCCTCCTTTTGTCAAAAGGGAGGAAGGGGGTTGGGGGATGGAGGGCAAAAAACTGAAAAAGCGGAGCAAGAACAGGTCGCCTGTGGCCAAGAATAAGGCGCGGCGATACCGAAGAGACATGTCTGCCAGCGAGCAGGTTCTGTGGCGATCTCTCAGAAAGAAGGGGACCGGGTTCTCATTTCGTCGCCAAGTGCCCATCGGAACCTACACTCTTGACTTCTATTGTTCCGAGGCTTCCCTCTGTGTTGAGGTCGACGGAGAGCACCACTTAGACCGGCAAGAGGCAGATCAAATCAGAGATCTGTTTCTCCACTCTAGGGGCATTGTCACGATTCGAATTCGGAGTTTGGATCTTTTTGAAGAGCATGGAGTCCTTCATGCCAAAGCGATTGAGAAGGTAGTCGCTGCGTGTGAGTTTAGATCCGGACGGCGAGCCACTGAGGCTCGCCGGGGACCCTCCACCCCCTAACCCCCTCCTTCCCTTTCGCTTCGCAAAAAGGAGGAGGGGGAACTGTTTATCGCACCTGGCTGATCCGCTCGTTGAACGAGTCAGGAATCACCAGCCGAGCATAGGTCTCGATAGCGAACCGGTCGGTCATCCCTGCAACGTAATCGATCGCACCCTGCACGCCTTCAAATCCGTTAGGCAAATGCCCGGGCTCTAGGTAGTGCAGCATCAGCTCCCGAACGAGTCTCTTCGCCTTGTCGATCTCCGGATAGACCTTTGGGTACATCTCATAAACGTTTTCGAACAGCCAATCTTTCAGTTCGTTCATGGCGGTCAACATCGAATCGGACATGAGCACAGCCGGCTTGTCGAGGCTGCTGGTAATCACATCGAGAACCATCGCTTCGATCCTGTCTCCGTGATCTCTTCCCAGCTCCATGAAGGCACTCGGAACAGCCGGGATCATGCCGCTGCGAACTGCGTCATCCAGATCGTGATTGAGATAGGCGATGCGGTCACTGATCCGCACGACTGCCGCTTCCAAAGTCGAAGTCGGCTCGCCATCGTGTGCAGAAAGGTCCTTCTTTCCTTTGCTGTGGCCATCGATGCCGCGCCGCACCTCTTGACTCAGGTTCAGCGGTGTCAGAACATCAAAGATCCGCAGCGACT
>JALGXY010000325.1 GCA_029824495.1 Fimbriimonadia bacterium | reverse complement strand
GCCGTGCGCGTCACGCTGCGCCCAGTCCGGGTTGTCCTTGTAGGCCTGCCCCTCGTAGTAGTCGATGAACCAGGCATGGACCTCCATGCCGTGCTTCTTCTTCGCCTCGACCAGGGCTGCAGAAGGATCAAAATCCGCAAACTCAGGCTCGATCAGGTGCGGAAACCTCTTGCTGTGCCATCGCACCAGCCCGTGTCCGCCCTTCAGGTTGGGGAGCATCAGCGTGAAGCCGGCTGCTTTCAGCCGCCCCATAGTGTCGTCAACCGCGTTCTGATCTGACCCGCCCGGTCCGCACCAGATGCCGCGCTTTTTCAGTCCTGCCATGCCGTGTATTATGGGTCCGCCGCACGTGCGAGCGCGATGGTCAAAGCCATGTTCTTTCTCGTTTCAGATCTGATCACAAGGGTTGTGTTGAGATGACGAAACGGGCACAGCAGATCCGGATTCTCATCCTGCTGATGGTCGGCTACACCGGCTACTACCTCTGCCGTTCCAGCCTCTCCGTGGCAGCACCTTTGATCCAGGCAGACCTGGCCGCTGGTCGCGGCGGCGGAGAGGCGGCACTCGCCTGGGCCAAGCAGCAGATCGGCTGGATCGCCTCACTCGGAACGCTGGTCTACGCGATCGGCAAGCTGGTCAGCGGCGGCCTGGCGGACCTGTTTGGTGGACGGCGTGTCTATCTCACCAGCATGGCGGGGGCGGTTCTGTTTACACTCGCTTTTTCGCTGGGAGGTCCAGTGCTTTTTCTGGCATCGGTCTGGATGGCGAATCAGCTGCTGCAGTCCGGCGGCTGGCCTTCGATCATCAAGATCTCAAGCGGGTGGTTTTCTCAGTCACGGTTCGCCTCTGCGGTGGCGATTCTCAGTTTGAGCTGGCTCGCCGGAGATGCCTTGGTCAGGTGGCTTCTCGGCCTCTATATTGCAGCGGCCGACCCAAGCTGGCAGAGCGTGTTTGTGCTCGCAGCCTGTGGACTGGGGCTCATTTTCATCATGAGTTTCTGGCTTGTGAAAGATGCGCCGAACGATGAGGAAGCGCCAGTCCTAGCCAAAGCTGATCAGAAGAAGCAGATCAAGGGAATCGCCAAAGGCCTGCTGCGAAATCCAGTCTTCTGGATGGTCTGCGGGCTGGCATTTGTCTTTACAATGGGCCGAGAGGCGCTGCTGACCTGGACACCGCTGATGCTGGTCGAGCGGCACGGAGTTGCGGATGGAGAGGCGGGCCAATACAGTGCGTTTTTCCCTCTAGCGGGCGCAGTCGCTGTCTTGGCCCTCGGGTTCACCGCGGTCCGGATCGGCAGAGCTGGACGCGCTGCGGTCATGGCGATCGGACTGGCGGCAAGCGGGGCTCTCTTCTTCATCTTGGCTCAGCCTTCGGTCACCACAGAAACAGCCCTCTGGCTCATCCCCTTGATCGGAGCTGTCTTAATCGGTCCGTTCTCTTATTTGACTGGCGTGGCGGCACAGGATTTTGGAGGCAAAGAGGGCGGCGCGACTGCCGCAGGACTTCTCGAAGGGATCGGCTACTTTGGCGGTGTGGTCGCTGGTCAAGGCATGGCGATTCTCAGCGTACGGTTTGGATGGTCCACAGCTTTCCAGGTGGTCGGTGCGACAGCATTCGCCGCAGCGGTGATGGGCGCGGTCTATTGGACTGTAGAAATCAAGGCCAAGGCATCATAAACTGTGCTCCCTGAAAATGATAGAATGCGGCCAGCAATGAAGAGACGCGAATTCTTAAAGGCTGCCGGCAGCGCGGGCGTCGGCCTTTTTGGAGCAAACATCTTAGCGGCAGGCACAAACACGGCCTACCAACCCCCTCAGCAAGGCAGCGCAGTGGACGGATTCTCCGTAGCGCCGCTCAGCAAAGTTCGAGTCGCTGTGATCGGTGTCGGAGCGAGAGGCTCAGGACACGTCGGCCACCTGTCGGCCATCGACGGCGTAGAGGTCAAGGCGGTCTGCGACCTGTATCAGGACTGGGCCGATCGCGCAGTCAAACGAGTCACAGACGCTGGCCATGACGCACCAGAAACCTATGTAGGCGGCGACCTCGAGTATCGCAAGATGCTCGACCGAGACGACATCGATGCCGTCTTTATCGCCACCCCGTGGGAATGGCACACGCCGATGGCAGTCGATGCCATGAACCGAGGCAAACACGTCTTCATTGAAGTCCCCGCCGCCATCACGATTGAAGAGTGCTGGGAGCTGGTCGATGTCGCAGAGAAGAACCAGGTCCACTGCATGATGAGCAGGGCATCTTCGGCGACCTGATCCACGGCGAGGCTGCTTATATCCACGACCTGCGCGGCCAGATGCACCAGGTCGAGCGCGGCACAGGTTCCTGGAGAACCCCGCACTACCAGAAGCGAAACGGCAACCTCTATCCGACACACGGCCTCGGCCCGGTTGCTCAGTACATGAACATCAACCGCGGCGATCGAATGGACTACATGTCATCGATCAGCAGCAAGTCGAAGGTTCGGGCGGTCTACGCCAAGCAGAACTTCCCTGCTGATCACAAGTGGAACACTGGCTTCGAGTGCGGCGACATCAACACAACCATTGTCCGCACTGTAATGGGCCGCTCCATGATGATCCAGTGGGACGAGAACTCCCCGCGCCCCTACACCCGCCACAACATGATCACAGGCACGCGCGGTCTGTGGGCCGGCTTCCCTGGCCGAATCACCATCGAAGGCCGATCACCCAGCACACACAGCTATGAGCAGGGCGACGACCTGAAGAAGTGGTACGACGAGTACGAGCACCCGCTCTGGCGCAAGCAGGGCGAGCTGGCTCAGAAGATGGGCGGACACGGCGGCGGCGACTTCCTGATGATCTGGCGGATCATCTACTGCCTGCGGAACGGCGAGCCGCTCGACCAGGACGTCTACGACGCAGCAGCGTGGAGCTGTATCTTCCCGCTCTCCGAGTACTCGGTCGCAAACCGAGGCGCTTCGGTCGACATCCCCGACTTCACTCGGGGCAAGTGGAAGACGATGAAGCCGCTCGGCATTGTCGAGTAGTTCCTGGTCTTTCAAGTGAAGAGGCCCTGGTTGGTGAATTCCAACCAGGGCTTTTTTGTGCCCTCCTCCCCCTAACCCCCTCCTCCCTTTCGCTTCGCAAAAAGGAGGAGGGGGAACTCGGTCAAGATAGAATGAACGCATGAACCTCCGGACAGCCCTGATCGAAATGAGGGAGGGTGGGGACATCCCGCCGCCAAAGCGGCTGCTCAATCGGATCAAGCCGGTCGATGCGGCACGCGTGCTGCCGGACCACCCCTACTCGCTGATCACGAACCTGGCCCACATGCTGCTGTGGCAGGATTACTGGCTGGCGCGGATCACCGGCACCAAGCAGCCAGACATCACCAAGGACTGGC
>JALGXY010000324.1 GCA_029824495.1 Fimbriimonadia bacterium | reverse complement strand
GGGGCTGGGCGATGCGCTCGGCTTCCCAGAGATCATCAAGCCAGAGGTGCCGAAAAGGATCAAATCGGCACTCGGCGAGGCCTGAGGCTCAGCTGGGCGAAAGGTAAAATTCTGATCCGACGTGGGGCTGTAGCTCAGCTGGGAGAGCGCTGCAATCGCACTGCAGAGGTCGAGGGTTCGAGTCCCTTCAGCTCCACCACCTCTCTCCTGACCGCCCTCCAGGTAATTCCAACAGGTGATTCATGCTCGGATCTGCCGATCCATGGAATAGGTCTGTTATGAACACCGACACGAAACTTCTGCTTGCAGCCGCAGTGGCGGCGGCCATCCTCGCAGTGCTGGCTGGGTGCACACCCGCACAAGCATCTTCTTCTGAAGAAGCACCGGATCGGGCCGGCTTTGGCGGCCAGATGGGCGTAGACAGCAGTGCCGAAATCGGCATGCAGTAAGCCAGAGAATCTTCTGCTGACCTCTTCTCGTCATTTATTGACGAGAATGTTTATCTGGCAAGATCCTGAATGGCCTGGATTCACCTGGTCTGATCGAAGGCTGATTCGACCGGTTGAATCTGCGGCGGCAGCGCTCGGTCTGCACGCCGGTTTAGCAGATTCAGCCAGCCCAGCCCCAGCTGCTCAAGACCTGACCCTAGCTCAAATTCAGTCATTCTCATCAGATAGCGAGGAGAATCGACTGAGGGCAGGCCTCGGGGTCGTTTCTGATCAATCAGGGACTTTGATCTTCAGCCCACCTGCCCCATCTATGGCCCGGCAGGAGCTCGATCTCTTTATAGACTGGTTCAATACTCGTGCTCATCCAGAGGGGACTCTGCGGGCCAGTCTTTCATTGCTCTGGCTGATGGCCCTTCAGCCGTTGGAGTCCAAGAACCTGCAGGCCGCCATCGGTGTCTCCAACCGAGCGATTCATCAGACAGGCAGCCCCTTTGAGCAGCCCAACTTAAGCAGAGAGGGCCAAGAACATCTCTATCAGGCCTTGAATGACGGGCTCGACGTAACCGATTGGCTCATCTGGCATCTCAACTGGCTGGAGGCCGAAGCAGGAAAGGCCAACCGGCGGCTGCAGAGGGACATCCGGGAGGCAGCCAATACCCCTCCGGCTCCTCTATCATCGCGGCAGGCTCAGCTCATTCACCAATGGCGAAGCGATCCAGCTCTGAAAATGACAGCCAAAATGTGGTCAGCCCAAGGCAGATGCTCCTTGGCAACCGCTCAGAGAGACCTTAACGAGCTGGAGAGGCTTACTCTGGTCCGGCGTGGAGCCGGAGGAAGCAAAAACACCCATTTTCTTCTCAATTAGGCGAATATCAGGTCCAAATCTGACTCAAATGGCCAATCGGACCCCCTGACCTGCCGCCGCAGGGTATCTTTCCACCCAATCTGATGGACGCCACGCATCGAATCGCGGCTGAAACGGGGCAGATCTGCCTCGATCGGTCCAGCGTGCGCGTCGAACTCCTTCCAGTCCTGATTGAAAGCCTCGTCCTTATCGAGGCCATTAAGGCCTGACCCGGAGAAGATTCAGACAAAAGTAGAACGAAGCCTCTCCGGAAACAAACCGGCGAGGCTTCAACTTTAAAAGAAGACCTCGTCGATGAGGAGCCGCCAGGCACTGGAGCCGGCCCGTTCGCCGTAATAGCGAAGGAAATAACGATGGAGCGTACAGGCGCACAGATCGTCATGGCCGGGCTTAAACGCCACGGTGTCAAGACGTTGTTTGGTTATCCCGGAGGGGTTGTATTGCCTCTCTACGACGAAATGCTGAATTGGCCAGAGGTGGAGCACATCCTGGTCAGGCACGAACAGTGCGCAGCACATATGGCTGACGGCTACGCCCGTTCCACTGGCGAGGTCGGAGTCTGCCTGGCCACCAGCGGACCTGGCGCAACCAACCTTGTCACCGGCATCGCCACCGCAATGATGGACAGCATTCCGCTGGTCTGCCTGACAGGCAATGTCAACTCTTGGGCGATCGGAAAAGACGCTTTTCAAGAGACAGATATCCAGGGAATCAGCATCCCGATCACCAAACACAACTACCTGGTGACCGATATCGACGATCTTCCCGGAGTTCTTGTCGAGGCATTCCACCTGGCGAACACAGGCCGCAAGGGCCCTGTTCTAGTTGACATCCCCAAAGACGTCTTCACCGCTGTGACATCGGTCGATTTTCCAGAACCGGAGTCCCGCCCAGGCTACAAATTGGCGAAAGAGCCAAAAGCAGAGGATATCGAGAGAGCAGCAGAGATGCTGGCAGCCTCGGAAAAGCCTATTCTTCTTGCGGGCCACGGCGTGGTCTCTTCCGACACGGCAGAGAGCCTTGTAGCCCTTGCCGAGAAGATCGACAGCCCTGTCGTCAACACTCTCCTCGGTCTCGGCAGTATTCCTCGCAGTCACCCGCTGGCACTCGGCATGGCCGGAATGCACGGCGAAGCGGTCGGCACCATCGCGATTCAGGAAGCCGACCTCGTCGTCAGCCTCGGCAGTCGCTTCGATGATCGCCTGACAGGCGATACAAAATCCTTCGCGGAGCGAGCCAAGGTCATCCACTTCGATATCGATGATACAGAGCACGACAAGACGATCTCCCCCGATCTGCGAATCTGCTGCGATCTGTCATTCGGCCTTCCCGCTCTGATTGAAGCTGCTGCTGCCAAAGAGCACAAGGCTTGGAACAAGCATCTACAGGAAGTCAAAGAAGATTTCCCGCTCGTTGTGCCAGAGGGTCGATTCATGACCCGGCACGTCCTCGACGGCCTAAGCCAAGCCACGAAAGGTGAGGCGATCGTCTCCACCGATGTCGGACAGCACCAGATGTGGACCGCTCAGTTCTATGGAATTGAGCAGACACGAAGCCTTCTCAGCAGCGGCGGTCTCGGCACAATGGGCTGTGGGCTTCCGTACGCTATGGGCGCCAAATTTGCCTGCCCAGACCGAGAGGTTTGGGCGGTGGTAGGCGACGGCGGCTTCCAGATGACCTTCCAAGAACTTGCTGTCGCCCGCGACCACAAGCTCGGCGTCAAGATCTGCCTCTGCAACAACTCCTATCTCGGCATGGTGAGGCAGTGGCAGCAGCTCTTCTTTGATAAGCGGTATAGCGCGGTGGCAATCACCAGCCCTGACTATGCAAAGATCGCTGAGGCATACAGCATTCCGTATCTGCGCTGCGAGACGGCAGCAGATGTCGACAAGACCCTGGCGGAGGCGCGAAGCATCGACGGACCCGTCCTCTGCGAGTTCGTTGTCGAAGCAGAAGAGAATGTCTATCCGATGGTTCCTGCCGGAGGATCAAACAACAGCTTGATGCACGACCCCGATCTAAAATCGAAGACCGCGACAGGAGGATCACAGTGAGCCCTACAACTCAGACGCGCACCATCACAGCCCTGGTTGAGAACGAGTCCGGCACTCTCAACAGAGTTGTCAGCCTCTTCCGGCGGCGCGGCTTCTCGCTTGACAGCCTAAACGCGGGCCATTGTGAACAGGATGGCTACAGCCGAATCACCTTCATGATCGAAGCAGATGACGGCACTGTCACACAGGTGCTGCGGCAGGTTGAGCGACTGGTCGAGGTCGTTGAAGTTGAAGATGTCACCCACGAACCGAACGTAACCCGCGAGCTGGTTCTCGTACATGTCTTCGGCAGCGACATCGAACTCAATCGAGCTGGTCTCGAGTGCATCGCCAAAGGCGGCAAGATCCTGGTCTTTGAGCAGGGGGCTGCCACAATGGAGCTGTCTGGAACCCCCGACCAGATCGAAGAATTCGTCACCAATTTGAGCCCGCAGCTTAAGCGAACGGTTCACCGAACCGGAGCTATCGCGCTCCACACCAATCCTTGGAGATAAAACATGGCCAAGATCTATCGAGAAGCAGACGCCGACCCCTCTATCATCAAATCACTCAAGACCCTGATCATCGGCTACGGCAGCCAGGGACATGCACACGCCCAGAACCTAAATGACTCAGGCGGAGAGGTTGCTGTCGGCCTGTATGAAGGCAGCAAGAGCAAGGCCAAAGCTGAAGCAGATGGCCTTCGCGTCATGACAGTTGCAGAAGGTGTTGCCTGGTGCGACGTCATGATGTTCTGCACGCCGGATGTACCGATGAAGGAGATCTTCTGCGAAGACGTCATCGATACTCTGCGCCCCGGTCAGCTCATGCTGTTTGCCCACGGCTTCAATATCCATTACGGACTGATCAAGCCGCCACAGGATGTCGACGTTGCAATGATCGCCCCCAAGGGGCCTGGCCACAGACTTCGAGCGGAGTACGTGGGTGGCAACGGTATGCCCGCGCTGGTGGCGGTTCACCAGGATTCGACTGGAAAAGCCCTTGAGCGATCGCTCTCTTATGGCTGGGGCATCGGCTGTGCCAAAGCCGGGATCCTCGAAACCACATTCAAAGAGGAGACCGAAACCGATCTCTTCGGCGAACAGGCGGTTCTTTGCGGCGGGCTTTCGGCTCTCATCAAGGCTGGATTCGAAACTCTGGTCGAGGCTGGCTACCAGCCAGAGGCTGCCTACTTTGAGTGCCTTCACGAGACTAAGCTGATTGTCGACCTTCTTTACGAAGGCGGCCTGAGCTGGATGCGCTATTCGGTTAGTGAAACGGCCGAGTGGGGCGACTATGTTGCCGGCGACAGGGTGATCGGCGCGGAATCAAAAGCCGCGATGAAAGAGCTCCTGAAAGAGATCCAGGACGGCAGCTTTGCCAAGAAGTGGATTGCTGAGGCAGAAGCCGGTTCACCGACCCTCAAATCAAAGCGTGCCGCCGGGCGCGATATTCAGCTTGAGCAGGTCGGCCGCGAACTCCGGGCCCTCATGCCATTTGTTGACGACAAGACACCCCCACAGTGATCTCACGAAGCGAGTACCAGCATCTGATCCGGGCTTCCCACGTCTACAGTGGGGCGGTCCGGACTCCGCTGGACAAGGCTCCGCATCTCAGTGAACTCTGCGGGGCTGCTGTATGGCTTAAACGAGAAGATCTTCAACCGATCTTCTCGTTCAAGCTGCGTGGAGCCTTCAATTACATGGCTTCGCTCCCCCAAAAGGAGCTGGTGAAAGGCGTTGCCGCCGCTTCAGCAGGCAATCACGCTCAGGGTGTCGCTCTCAGCGCAAAGATCCTCGAGACTCACGCTGTAATTGTGGTGCCGCTCGCAACGCCTGAGATCAAGCAGAAAGCGATTCGAGATCTCGGGTCGGAGCTCATCTGCCATGGCGATACCTTCGGCGAAGCCTATGAACATGCCCGGGCACTGGCTCATGAGCGAGGCCTCACTTTTGTTCATCCCTACGACGAACCGCTCGTCATCGCTGGCCAAGGGACGATAGGTCTTGAGCTGCTCGATCAATGTCGCCAACAGCCAGATGCCGTCTTTGTCCCGGTCGGCGGCGGGGGACTGATCTCGGGCATTGGCTTGGCAATCAAAGATCGATGGCCTGAAACCAAACTGATCGGCGTTGAGCCGAAGGGGGCCTGCGCGATGAAGCAGTCACTTGCTCAAGGAAAGCGTATTCTCCTGGACCAGGTCGACATGCTGGCAGACGGTGTTGCAGTCAAACAGGTCGGCGAGGAGACACTGCGGCTCTGCACAGATCTGATCGATGAGATTGTCCTGGTCGATGGCGATGAAATCTGCGCGGGTGTCAAACAGATCTTTGAGGACCGCCGGGCTGTGACTGAACCATCTGGCGCCCTTGCCTGGGCAGGCATGAAGAAGTGGTGTGCTGAGAACGATGCTGTCGGCAAAAACCTCGTCGCAATACTCTCTGGTGCGAACACCGGATTTGACAGACTGCGGTATATCGCTGAACGAGCTCAAATCGGCGAAGAACACGAAGGCGTTCTGGCAATCTCGATCCCCGAAAAACCGGGTGCATTTCGAACTCTCTGCGCTCATCTTGGCAGCCATAACATCACCGAATTCAACTACCGCATGGGCGAAGCTGAGAAGGCGGTCGTCTATGCTGGGATCGCCATCAAGGAGAGATCCGAGCTCTCAGAGGTCGCGGCTCAGCTCAAGCAAAAGGGCTACGGCTCGGTCGATCTGACCGACGACGATATTGCGAAGACTCATATCCGGCATATGGTCGGCGGCAGGACCACCGCAGCGGAAGGCGAACGGGTCTTTCACTTCCATTTCCCAGAACGGCAGGGCGCCCTTTCGCACTTTCTCAATCACCTGCCCGAGAACTGGTCAATCACCCTGTTCCATTACCGTTGTCACGGCTCAGTTCGAGCTAGAGTATTGGCCGGAATCCTGACTCCTGACGGAATGAATGATCGACTGAACGAATTCTTAGACGAGGTTCACTTCCCTGTGAAAGAGGTGACCAGTGATCCTGCGATTCGGCTTTTCTTACAATAGGCAAACAGATGTCCTTTGATCCCAAACACCATTCGAAAACCATCAGCGAAGGCGCTGACAAGACCGCCAACCGGGCAATGCTGCGTGCCGTCGGGTTCGGCGACAAAGAGATGAAGATGCCCTGGGTGGGAGTGGCCCACGTCTGGAGCCAGGCGACCCCCTGCAACTCAAACCTAGACGAGCAGGCACGTGTGGCCGCCGAAGGTGTTACCTCGGCCGGCGCGGCACCGCGGATCTTTAACACGATCAGCGTCAGCGACGGGATCGGCATGGGCCACCAAGGCATGAAGGCGAGCCTCATCTCGCGCGAAGTGATCGCCGACTCTGTCGAGCTGATGATGCGCGCTCACTGCTACGACGGCTTGGTCGCGATCGGCGGGTGTGACAAGAGCCTTCCCGGCATGCTCATGGCGCTGGCGAGGCTTGATTTCCCCGGCGTTTTTGTCTATGGCGGCTCGATTCTGCCCGGTCGCCACAAAGATAAGGACGTCACCATTCAGGATGCTTTTGAAGCTGCAGGAGCCTATGCTGCAGGAAACATCGATTCAGAGGAGCTGCACGATGTTGAATATGCCGTCTGCCCAGGTGCAGGCGCCTGCGGCGGCCAGTACACGGCCAACACGATGGCCTGCGTTTCTGAAGCGCTTGGCATGGCGCTGATCGGTTCGACCTCGCCGCCAGCTGTTGCCGAAGAGCGAGACGCCTGGCTGGAAAAAGCCGGTGCAGCGGCGGTCGACTGCCTACAGGCGGGACGCAAGCCGAGTGACATCATGACAAAAAAGGCGTTTGAAAACGCCATAGCGATCGCCTGTACAACAGGCGGGTCGACCAATATCGGCCTCCACCTGCCTGCGATCGCTAATGAGCTTGGGATCGAGCTCACTATCGATGATGTCCAGCGAATCTCGGACAAAACTCCGACTCTGGCTGACCTGCGGCCTGGAGGGAAATTTGTGGCTCTCGATGTCCACAACGTCGGTGGTGTTCCGGTGATTCTCAAGGCCCTTCTCGATGCTGGATGCCTCCACGGCGACTGTATGACAGTCAGCGGCAAGACGATGGCTGAAGAGCTCGCCGATGTTAAGATCCCTGCTGACCAGGATGTGATCCGTACTCCTGACAACGCCCTTTCACCCGATGGTGGCCTCAAGGTCGTCAAAGGCAGCCTCGCCCCGAACGGCGGAATTGTAAAGGTGACCGGCGTTACTAAGAGGGCACACACTGGCCCAGCACGTGTATTCAACTGCGAAGAGGATGCGATGGCCGCCGTTCAGAAACGAGAGATTCAGAAAGGCGACGTCGTTGTGATCCGTTATGAAGGTCCGAAAGGCGGCCCCGGAATGCGCGAGATGCTCGGCGTCACCGCAGCTCTGGTCGGCCAAGGCATCGGCTACGATGTGGCCCTTTTGACCGACGGCCGCTTCAGTGGCGCAACTCGCGGCTTGATGGTCGGCCACGTCTGCCCCGAGGCTGTTGATGGCGGCCCGATCGGGCTGGTGCAGGAGGGTGATCAGATCACTGTGGACGCAGACAACTGCCGTCTCGATCTTCATGTTGATGAGTCTGAGCTAGCCCAAAGAAGGGCTGCGTTCAAGCCAACCCCGCAGCAATCTCCTAACGGAGCCCTCAGCAAATTCCGCGATCAGGTCGGCCCCGCCTCAAAAGGCGCGGTGACCCACCCAGGTCGACTCGGCTGATCGCAGTAGAATCAGAAACATGATTGTCCTCGCTGCAGCAGCCATTCTTCTGACGCCAATCAACGAGATTCCCTCCAGGATTCTCATGAATGCGACAGACAACCTGGCGACGAAGGCCACGGTCACCTGGCGCACAGAGTCGCCCGCAGAATCAGTGGGGCAGATCGCAGTAGCCTCTGCAGATCCAGGGTTTGTAAACAGCTCAACGACGGTGCCAGGCGAGGGGAACCTTCTGGTCATTTCCGAAGAGAAGTCTGTCACTTACCACAGCGTGACTTTTGAGGACCTTGAGCCGGAGACCCAGTATGCGTACCGAGTCGGCAGCATCAAAGGCTGGTCAGAGTGGGTTCATTTCACCACCGCAAGCGACAATCCTAAAGACTTCAGTTTCATCTACTTTGGCGACGCACAGAACAGTGTCAAGTCGATGTGGTCTCGCACGGTACGAAAGGCGTTTCGGGATCTTCCCTACGCAGATCTCATGCTGCACGCAGGCGACCTGATCAATGTTCCAAACGCAGACAACGAATGGCAGGACTGGTTCTATGCCGGCGGCTGGATTCACTCACACATTCCAGCAATTGCAGTTCCGGGCAACCACGAGTACCGACAAGGCGAAGTATCCAACTACTGGAAGCCGCAGTTTGAGTTTCCAAAGAACGGCATCGACGGCCTGGAGGACTCCAACTACTACTTCGATTTTCAAGGCGCGCGGTTCATTGCGCTGAACACCAATGAGAAGGTCGAAGAGCAGACACCGTGGCTGCAGACGGTGCTGGAGAACAATCCAAACCGATGGACCTTTGTCACGTTCCATCATCCAGTCTTTTCAACTGCAACGGGAAGAGATAACCCGAACCTGCGCAAACTCTGGCAGCCGCTGTTCCAAAAGCACAATGTCGCAATCGTGCTGCAGGGACACGACCACACCTATGGTCGAAGGAATCTGCCGACAGGCGCTGCAAACGAGGATGCCGGAACCGTCTACGTCGTGTCGGTCAGCGGCCCCAAGATGTATTCGATCAGCGAAGAGGCCCGCAAAACAATGCAGAAGACTGGCGAGCGCAAACAGCTCTATCAGATCATTCAGGTCACGCATGACAAGGTTCGATTTGAGTCTTATCTCACAACAGGTGAGCTGTTCGACTCATTTGAACTGATAAAGAACGCTGACGGAACAAATCAGTTTTCTACAGAGTGAACCTTAGTGTAATTTCAGCTGTCTAAACAGTTGGGATAGACACTATGGTCTCCATATTAGCAGTCGCAGTTTTTGCGGCGTCACCGTCCGAAGACAATCTTGTTCATGTCTCGATATCACAGGTCGAACACCATGTTCGGGCTGGCAGGCCTTTTACACTCAGCATCGATTTAGAGATCGAGAAGGGTTGGCATATCTACTGGATAAATCCCGGTGAAACCGGCACACCGACAACTATCGACTGGCAGCTGCCCAAAGGATTCGAGAAACCTGTCAAGACGATCTGGCCCGTTCCAGAAAGGTTTACAGATTCCGGCCTGACCAGCTATGGCTACCAAGGCAAGATTCAGATCCAAGCCCGGTTTAAAGCGCCAGCAGGGTTCGTTCCAGGCAAGAAGGCGAAGTTTGGCGTTGATCTCTCGTGGCTCGCCTCCAAGGAGCTCAACAAAGCAGGAGAAGGCAGCGCCGAGCTGGTTGTTTCTGGCGGCGCCGGAGGAGGGGCCGCACTCCTCAGCCATCCGTCAATCATCGCCTCGGACAGCCTGACGGTTCGAAGCACGGCAACCCACTCAGAGGATTTCTTGTATCTGAACATCAGCGCGCCGACAGGTCTTCTGAGAATCGTTGAAGGCGCCTACTTTTTTGCCGAAGAGCCCGGCCTGCTTGACCCTGCCGGAGAGCAGTCGGTCGAGCGGTCTAAATACGGCCTGAGAGTCACCATTCCCAAGTCACAGGTGGTCGACAGTATCCCGAAGCGAATCAAAGGGATCCTGGCTGCACCCCCTGGCAAGCACTGGTTTGGCAGCAAAGGGGCGCACGGCATCGAGATAGATGCCGAGCTGAAGCCTGGCACCTAATTAAAGTCTTGACGTACGGCTTGCCAACTGGTCAGTCGGTTCGACGGTCCTTCAAGAACTTGACGTGAGTATCGAGGAACATCCTGTTTCGCCCGCCGAAGTAGACCGACTTTCCTTTCAGCTCTTCAGGAACGCTCGGAATCGTCGTCGGAAAGTACGGATTTACCATCAGCTCAACATCTGAAACACCATCCGGCACGCCGATGAACGGGTTGTTCGCTGCCTGCAGATCGAGGACCGCCTGGTCAGGGGTCTTGCCCCAAAAGTTGTCGAGCGGAATCGGGTCGTCCGGCCGATCGAAGCGCCACATCCAGTAGTTGCTGGCTGGCCCCTCAGGGTCGGTGGTCGTCTGTTGGTAGACCTCAGGCCGCCGCCCATAGAGCCCTAGAGCACCGCCGCTGATCCAGATGTCGTCGTTCTTGGAGTAGATCCTGA
>JALGXY010000323.1 GCA_029824495.1 Fimbriimonadia bacterium | reverse complement strand
GAATGGGGCTGATTTTGACGGTCGGCACTCTCTTCGCCCTGGCAAACGGAAAACGCCGAGACGCCTGAGATTTTGGTTCGGTATGATGGCGCAGGGCGAATGCCCCGGAGCTTTCTGAATGAGCAAGCTGAAAATCGGAATTATCGGCACTGGCGGCATCGCCACCTGGGCGCACGCACCCGGGTATCAGAGCGTTCCAGACGACTGCGAAATCGTCTGGGCATGTGACATCAAAGAGGACGTTCTTACCAAGTATGCAGACGACCTTGACATCAAGAATCGAACCACCGATTACAAGGACATCCTGAATGATCCGGAAGTCGATGCGGTTTCGGTCTGCACACCCAACATCGCGCACATGCAGCCAGCTGTTGATGCGCTGAATGCAGGCAAACACGTGCTCTGCGAAAAGCCTCTGGCGATGAATGCCGACGAAGCTCGTCAGATCTGTCGTGCGGCAGAAAACAGCGGCAAGATCCTCCAAGTTGGTCTTCAGCAGCGATTTACGGCTGAGGGCCAATTTATGCGCCAGTACATCGACACCGGCGCTATGGGTGATATCTACTACGCGCGGGCGCAGGCACTGCGGCGACGCGGCGTTCCTGGATGGGGTGTCTTCATTCACAAGGATCTTCAGGGCGGTGGTCCGCTGATCGACATCGGAGTGCACATTCTCGACTTCACTCTGTCGATGATGGGCTATCCCAAGCCGGTGAGCGCCTCAGGCAAGACCTGGGACATCCTCGGCAAGAACCCAGAGCTGTGGAACGGCCTGGGCGACTACAACCGTGACGACTTTACGGTTGAGGACCTCGCGGTTGGATTTATCCGATTCGAAAATGATGCGGTGGTCGTGCTGGAAAGCAGCTTCATGGGCAACCAAGATGGTGATCCTTACGGCACCAACCTGTACGGCACCAAGGCTGGCGCCTCGGTCTACTTTGGCGATCCTGGCATCACGATCTTCACTGAGGAGAACAAGCAGCTCTTCAACATGAAGCCGGCGAACATGCCCGATGTACCGTCAGCTCACGTCGTTGAAGTTCAAAAGTTCATCAACGCGATCAAGAACGGCGAGCCGTCACCTGTTCCCGGTCTGAACGGCCTGATTCTCAATGCCACGTTCGATGCTCTGTACAAGAGTACGGTCACTGGCAAAGAAGAGCCGATCGACGTCAGCTTCTAAAGCACCTTGGCCCCGTGGACATTGCGTCTCCGGGGCCATTTTTGTGTCTGCTTTTACCCCTGGGTTCTGATCCGTGGAGTGGACGTCCACGTCTGCATCTGTGCCCTCCACGCCCTGCTTCACCTCCCCAGGAGGAGTCTTATAGTCCCCTTCCTCCTTCGCAGGGAGGAAGGGGGTTGGGGGATGGAGGGTTGTGAAACATGGTCCCCTCTCCCTGGACTTAGGGGGAGGATTAAGGAGAGGGGGCTAGACAATAACAGCTTTAGACGACATCATCGCCCTCTACCCCCTAACCCCCTCCTCCCTTTCGCTTCGCAAAAAGGAGGAGGGGGCATCTGGTCCCCTCTCCCCAAGTAACGGGGAGAGGGGATTTGTTTTCAGCAGGCTCTCTCAGCGGCCTTGAGCGGCTGAAACGTTGCAGGATTTCCTCCACTCATCAAGCGAAATCCGCATCTGCTGGGCCCGACTCTCGTTCCCTTCAATCAGATTAGACTGCTCGGATGGATCGGAACTTAGGTCGTACAGCTCCCAAGTCTCGCCCCCATCCTGGGTGATCAGCTTCCATTTGCCTTCCACCCAGCTCGCCTGCTTGCCCGACTGAGAACCGATAGGCGGGCGGTGCGCCATATCCTCCCCAGACATCAAGGGCAGAAGGCTGACTCCGTCAATAGGGCGCGATGGTTGTGAGAAGCCGAGCAGGTCGAAGATCGTCGGAAGAATGTCGCTGGTGACACTCGGCAACGAAGAGCGCGCGCCGGATTCGATCAGAGCCGGATAGGAGATTACGCCGGGCACCCGAACACCGCCTTCATAGAGCGATCGCTTGCGCCCTCGAAAGACTCCGGCAGAGCCAGGCCCATAGTTCTCGTCCTCTTTGTCGGCAGTGCCTTCTGGCCCGTTGTCGCTGCAGAACCAGATTAGCGTTCTGCTGTAGTTGTGAGTCTCCTTCAGAGTCTGAATAATTCTGCCGAGCTGATCATCAATGTCTGCAATGCTGCCGAAGTAGCTCTGTTCATGCTCATTCATATCAGGGAAACGCTCACGCAGCTCCTGCGATGCCACGACAGGCCTGTGCGGGCCGTGCGTCCAGATCACAGAAAAGAACGGCTGGCGAGAGGTTTC
>JALGXY010000322.1 GCA_029824495.1 Fimbriimonadia bacterium | reverse complement strand
CGCCTTGGCTGCCAAGGCCAGCCGAATGCCGATGGGGCGCTTCAAAGTGGGATGAACGTTGGTCTCTGAACCAGTGTCGATCGTGCAGGCCATGCCGGTGTTCGGGATTGACAGGGCATCGGTCATGACCTGTCGAAGCTCTGGCCAGAGCCATGAGTTGTAGCCGCCGCTCGTCCCCATTCCAGGGAGCTGTACATAGAGGAATGGCAGGTCTGATCTGTTCCGGGCAGAACGCAGGTCCTGTATGAGCTTGGGAAATAGCAGTCGATAGAGTGACGGTGAATTTGAGTTTGATTCCCCCTGGTACCAAAGGAATCCCTTGACGGGAAACTGCTCGATCTGCTTGAGGGCTGCCTGGTGCATGAAACCAGGGAAGTAGGGATGCGGCACCGGGGTCTGTCTGCCGGCGAAACCAGGCCAATTCGCGAGATTCCTTGCTGCCCGTTCGGTGCAGAAGGGAAGGACATCGCTCGAATTCCACCAATCGTTGAAGAGCAGTCGGCTGCGAGGATGCGATTTCAGGCTCGATTCGGACACCCAAGATTCGATCGGCGTTCCGCCAACAGCACATGAGATGATGCCGATCGGAGCATCAATTGACTTTGAGAGTTCCTCGGC
This sequence comes from Fimbriimonadia bacterium, assembly GCA_029824495.1. Lineage (GTDB taxonomy): Bacteria > Armatimonadota > Fimbriimonadia > Fimbriimonadales > Fimbriimonadaceae > JALGXY01. The sequence continues at coordinate 1,694 of JALGXY010000322.1, read as the reverse complement.
AAACCGCCATGCAACTGCCGAAAATGGGGCGGCGCTCTTGCTTGATGAGACGCGCCAGCCGGACCAATCTAAGTAGTTCTGGGGCTGGACCTTTTCAAGCTCAGACGCACTGAAGACCCTGTTTACCGTGTGAGGAACAGGTGAGCCGAGTTGTAGGCGGATGTCGTTTCTGTCAGCAGCTGCGAGTGCTTCTTTTGCATGAGTAGAGGATCGGAGCTCGAACTGCATGTTTGACTGGCCGATTGCAGCCCAGACTTCACCGACAAGCACATCGGTCAATTCAAGACTGTTTTTGCCGGTGATCTGAATTGTGAGAGGTGAAAATGAAGCCTTTCTTGCAGGAAGGCTGACAGCCCAAGACCCGCTTGGTCCGGCTTCGGTAAGCGTGGAAGTGCCTTCAAGCTCGACCCGGATAGGCTCACCAGGATCAGCCGTGCCCCAAAGCCTGATCGGCTCTCCCTGCTGCACCACCATGTGCGATCCGAGCTGCTTGGCGAGAACGACATCAGCCTCTACGCGAAAGGGAAGGCTGAACAGAGCCGCCGAGGCGACAAAGAGGCTAGCTGTTCTTGACAACATCGGTCATCTGAGTCAGTCGTTCAAGGTTGGCGATCTCATAGCGGTTCTCCGGCGGGAAGAGTGCTCCGCCGAATGTGACATGAGGCCGTCCCTGTGTAGAGTTGTCGTTTGCCTGAGTAAAAGATGCCAGATGGATCTGGTTCACACCTAACGTGTTGAGAATTGTATTGACCTGTTTCAGGTGGATGCCGCCGCCGGGCATGATCTCGATGCGATCTCCCGCCTGCTGAACAAGCTCCACGAGCAGGTCGATGCCCAGAATCGTCTGATCCTCCTGGCCGCTGGTCAAGAGTCGGGTGGCTCTTAAATCGATCAGCTCTTCAAGAGCGGCTCTCGGGTCAGGAACGACGTCGAAACAGCGGTGGCAGACCGACTCCTTGTCGCCGCAGATCTCGACAAGAGGCTTCATCCGCTCTAGATCGAGGCTGCCGTCTGGCTTGAGAATGCCGAAGACAAGACCATCGGCTCCTGCTTCGATCAAGGCTTTGGCGTCTTCGAGCATCGAGGCATATTCAGCCTCTGTGTAGCAGAAGCCGCCGCCGCGGGGACGAATCATAACGATGACCGGAATGCCAAGTCGTTTCTTGGCTTCAATCACAGTGCCGATTGTGGGGGTGAGTCCCCCAAAGAACATAGATGCACAGAGCTCAATTCGATCACCACCCGCTTTTTCGGCGAGAATTGCGTCGTCGATTGAACCACAGCAGACTTCAAACAGTCGAGACATCAGCGAGGAGGATACCGCTGAGATGGCAGAATGGGCATGTGAAGCGATTCCTCGTCTGCACCATCAGTCTTTTGATCGCCTTTGGGTGTTCGAGCAAGCCGCCCGAAGTCAAGGTTGATCCGAAACCCGATGACTACTCAAAGCCTAAGGAGTACGCGGCGTCCTGGAACAGTCCGGATGGCGAGTCGGGCCTCTCGGTGGTCTTTATGAGTGATCGGGAAGTTCAATGGGTGGTTCGCTCTGGCGACGATGTGGAGGATTACATTTCCGGCTGGACGGAAGAGGGTGATGTCGTTGAGATTTCGATAGGTGCATTTGACTCAGGCAAAGAGGCGACTTTCCGCCGAGAAGAGGACGGTCTTCGACTTTTGGATAAGAAGGGATTCGA
>JALGXY010000321.1 GCA_029824495.1 Fimbriimonadia bacterium | reverse complement strand
CATTCGCCTCGAGAACTGAATCTGCTGCAAACGGAGCAGGAACGAAGATCAGAGCGGCATCAGCGCCGGTGGCGTCCACAGCCTCCTGCATGGTGTTGAAAACAGGTCGGCCTAGGTGTTCGGTTCCGCCCTTTCCGGGGGTGACTCCAGCGACAACCTGAGTCCCGTACTCGATCATCTGTTCTGTGTGGAATGAGCCTTCACGGCCTGTCATTCCGGCGACAACGACTTTGGTGCTTTTATTGACAAGAATCGACACGTATTGGTGCTCCTCGAAGCGGGCGAAAGCATACCAAAGGCTCAGCGCACTAGGCTGTCCAACAGGCCCCTGCCCGAACCGGGCTACAATTCAAATGTAATGCGAAAGTCATCGCGAAGCATCCGGTACTCCGAATTGGAGCGGGAAACAAACGAAACCAAGGTTAGAGTGGTTCTCGATCTGGATGGTGGGCCAAAGCTGGATATCAGCACGCCTGTACCGTTCTTCACGCATATGCTGGAGCTGATGGCGTTTCATGCGGGCATGAATCTGGGCCTCGTTGCGACCGGAGATTCTGAGATTGACGACCACCACACGGTCGAAGATATTGGCATCCTGTTCGGTCAGGCCTTGAAAGAGACCCTTTTTGCAGAACAGTCGATTGAGCGCTATGGACAATCGCTTCTCCCCATGGACGAGGCACTCGTACTCGTAGCCGTCGATATCAGCGGCCGAAGCAGGCTCAGCTACGACGTCGATTTCAAGCGGGACAAGCTGGGTGACCTGTCGACAGAAAACGTGCTCGAATTCTTCCACGCTCTTGTGTCTCAAGCCGGCATCACTCTGCACATCAAGAAGATCTCTGGTGATAACGACCACCATGTGTGCGAGGCGATCTTTAAGGGCTTTGGGCGATCCCTCCGTGAAGCTATGCAGACGACAGGCGGCAAAGGGCCGAAGTCGACGAAAGGGAAGATCGGTTGATCACGATTCTTGACTACGGGATGGGCAACCTTCGCTCCGTGCAGAAGGCTGTCGAGCATCTTGGGTCAAAAGCGAGCATCAGCAGCAGCATTGTAGGCTCTGAAAAGCTGATAATTCCCGGCGTCGGCGCGTTCGCTGCAGCGATGGCTCAACTCGGCACACTTAAGCCTGAGATCCAGCGGTTCGCGTCGTCTGGTCAGCCCCTCATGGGCATCTGTCTCGGCCAGCAGCTCCTGTTTGAATCGAGCGAAGAAGGCGAACCTGTCCCGGGGCTTGAAATCCTAGAGGGAAGAGTTCGAGAGCTCCCCAAAGATGCTGGCCTAAAGGTGCCGCATGTTGGCTGGAGTGAACTCCAGATTCAGAAGAAGGAAGGGCTTCTATCCGGCATAGATCAGGGCTCGATGGTCTATTTCGTGCACTCTTTCTACACCGACCTTACGAACCGTGACGATGCAGCGGCAGTCACCGATTATGGCCTTGAGTTTGCGTCGGCGATCCAGCACGAGAACATCTGGGCTACTCAGTTTCACCCGGAAAAGAGCGGCGAGATTGGACTGAAGATTTTGGAGAACTTTATCAAGTGTTGATTCTCCCTGCGATCGACATCATTGGGGGGCAGTGTGTCCGGCTGACCGAAGGCGATTACGGCCAGAAACGGGTCTACGATCAGTCGCCGGTCGAGGCGGCTCGGCAATTCGCTGATCAGGGCGCTGAGTGGCTCCATGTGGTCGACCTGGACGGGGCAAAGTCGGGGCGGCCAGATAATCTGGAAATGATCCGTGAGATTGCTCAGATTCCTGGTCTGAAGGTCGAGCTGGGCGGAGGGATCCGATCACGCAGACAGGCCTTGACAGTCCTCGATGCAGGAGTCGATCGGGTCATTCTGGGCTCGGCACTGCTCCAGGCACCTGATGAAGCGAAATCGCTCTTTAAAGAACTCGGCGAAAGGGTGGTTGCCGGGATCGACATGAGAGACGGGATGGCATCAGTTGAAGGCTGGCTGGACGACTCCGATGTCGATGGCCTTGCCTTAGCTCAGGAATTGGCCGAGGCTGGCTGCCAGCGAGTGATCGCTACGGATATCGCCACAGACGGCCGCCTGCAGGGACCAAACTTGGCCCTGATGGCAGAGTTTGCAGAGCAGCTTGACATTGCTGTGATAGCCAGCGGTGGAGTCTCCTGTCTGGCCGATTTAGAGGCGCTCAGCAGCACGGGCGTCGAAGGCGTGATTATCGGCAAAGCGCTTTACGAGGGACGTCTGACCCTTCAGGATGCTCTGAAAATCAAAGCCTAGAAACCTCAGATGTCAGAACCAAGTAAGTAGAATTGGTTTTGTGGTGGTCCACAGTTTTGT
>JALGXY010000320.1 GCA_029824495.1 Fimbriimonadia bacterium | reverse complement strand
CTCAACAGCGGGATGAAGGCACGACCATTGAGGCCGCACCAGCCGAGAAGGCGGTCCATCATGAAGCTGGCGCGGGCGAGATATCCAGTCCCCTCAAGGACACCGATAAAAAAGAAGAGGATGAGGATCTGCGGCAGAAAGACGAGTGCCGCGCCGACTCCGCCAATGATTCCATCGACAACAAGTGAGCGAAGGACATCATTGCCGCTCAGCAGCGGATAGACCTGGTCTGAAGCCCACCCGATTCCTGCCTCGATGCCGTCCATCAGGGGGCCAGACAAAGTGTAGATCGACTGAAAGACGATGTACATCAGGCTGAGAAAGAAGATAAGGCCCGCGAATTTGTGAGTTAGAATCGCATCGATCTTCTGGGCGGCAGCTCGACTTGTCTGTCCCTTCTCAGTAACAACCTTGCGGACGATGGAGCCAGCCCACGCATATCGCGTTTGTGCATCGATCGTCTTTGCCTGGATTCCGCTCGCGAAGAGCTGATCCCTCTCCGCGTGAACCGCCTGCAGCCACTCATCTGGGCCTTCGGCAGCGTCCGAAAGAAGCTGTCTTAAGATATCCCCTCTTTCTGCTGGCCCATCAGGCCGTTCATCGAGCCGGTCGACGGCCTCCTCAACGATCGGTGGGAATCCAAGTTTTGGTGAGGGGAAATCGCAGGTCTCCAGTCCAGCCGAGATGCACTTCTTAAGCTCCGTCAGCCCAATACCTTTGTGCTGGATGACTTTTACGACAGGAGCGTACAGCTCGGAAGTGAGCTCGTCAATATCGATCGATTTGCCCTCCTTCTCCGCCAAGTCAGTCATGGTCAGAACGCCGATTACGGGAACACCGCTTTCGGCTGCTTGACTGAAGAGGAACAGACTCCTTTCGAGGTTGACGGCATCGAGAACGAAGACCAGGAGATCTGGCCGCATCGGGCCGAAGAGTGCTTCGCGTGCAACTTCTTCATCTTCGCTGATTGCACGAAGGCTGTAGAGTCCGGGGACGTCAACTAGCTGGACCGTCTGATCGCCGAGGTCAAGCTGACCGATGCTGCGTTCAACGGTGACACCAGGATAGTTGCCGACCTTTTCTCTGCCGCCAGTCAAGGCGTTGAAAACAGATGTCTTGCCGGAGTTGGGGCTTCCAAATAGGGCGACGAGGGGCAGCCTATCAGCCGCATGCGTTTGGCTCACTTTTTCTGAGCGTTGAGCGCCTTTAGGAGAACGCAGTCGCCATCACAACGGCGCAGGCAGAGGCTGGAGCCAGCAATGCAGATCTCGAGGGGGCCTCCGAAGGGAGCCTGACGAACAACTTCAAACTCTGCGCCAGGTACAAGACCGAGATCAGCAAACCGATCAACGCCGTCACCAGTGGTTGTATAACCCTGAACCTGCGCACGCATTCCGGGCTGGAGTTCAGAGAACCGAATATCCGGTGAGGCGGTCTTCATTTCTTCTTCGCTGAGGATACCCCTGCCAACAAACGCAGGTGGGGCTTAGCCTAAAGTTTTGACGAATCAAAACTAGAAGTTGGCTCACCCTCTTTTTGGCAGATCAAATCGCTTCGGATTGATCAGCGATTTGGTGTCGGTCGTAATTTTGTGCTCGTACGTAACTGTGGCCTTATGAAATCGCCCATCTTCATCGAAGCCTTCATAGCTCTCGACTTCGCGCCAGTGCACCAGCTCATTATTGTTGTTGACGTAGAGGTCAAACTTGCCTGAACCGCCCTTCATTTCTGTCAGATCGTAGGTGCCTGAAATGTGCTGGACCTTCTGTCCATGCTTGACAGTCGGCTGGCGCAGTCCAAACTTCTTTAGCCCCTTAAACAGGATGTGGTCAGTGTCTGACTTTCGGCCGATGATCAGCATCATAGGGATGTTGATGCTGACCAGCGATTCCATGCCGACCGAGTAAATCTGACGCCACGTCTGCTGTGTACCGTCTGACAGCCAGACTGATTCAGCCAAGAATGGTTTGGCAATCCGTTCGTTTGGCTGGGGATTTGTATAGGCAAATCTCTGACCATCACTGATGATCTGCCCGAAAGCTGTCTGTTTGCCCTTGCTGATCATTCGCTGGCTGATTGAAAGCTTGCTTGGCGGAAGGGCCGACAACTCAGTAACGATCAGGACCGTGCCCTTGCCATCAGAAACTGTGCTCTCGACCTTAGCTGTGATCTGCTTAGCATTCTTGTAGTTGTTCACCATTCCCATAATCACGCTTGAGGCGGTTTTGGGCTGGCTCTGGCCAATGATTGCTGCTGCGATAACTGCGGTCATCTTTTTCTCCACTCAGTGTCTGTGACCCCTTCCCTGTGGTTCGCCATAC
>JALGXY010000319.1 GCA_029824495.1 Fimbriimonadia bacterium | reverse complement strand
CGGCAACGGAACGACCGCCGACAGAGGCCGACCGCAAACCTCCGGAAAAGGTCAAGCTCGGCAAGTTTGAATTCCCTGCACCCGAAATGCCCCTCCCGGAGCAGATCGAATCAGGCATGCTCGGCCAGCGGATGCTGCCGATGTCCCGCGTCGGCATATATGTTCCTGGCGGCAAAGCGAGCTACCCCAGCAGTGTGATCATGAACGTGATCCCTGCCAAGGCAGCCGGTGTGGAAGAGATCGTGATCGCCACCCCGCCCCAAGAAGACGGCACTGTCGATCCAGCCGTTTTGGTCGCCGCTCGTGAATGTGGTGTCGAAAAGATCCTGATGGCGGGTGGTGCATCAGCCATCGCAGCGATGGCGCTAGGCATCAAAGGGCTCGACCGAGTCGACAAGATCGCCGGACCTGGCAGCGCTTGGGTCAATGAAGCCAAAAGGCAGCTTTGGGGACGAGTCGGCATTGACGGCAGCTACGGCCCAAGCGAGGTCTGCGTTGTGGCCCTGCCCGATGCCGATCCGATTGCGGCAGCCGCAGATCTACTCACCCAGATTGAGCACAGCCCCGACAATGTCGGGATGCTGGTCGGTTTCAGCAGTCAGCAGGTGAAGCAGATTCTCGACTCAGCCAAAGTCCAGGTCGACACCGCCTCACGAGCTGCTGTATTGAGAGAGGCTCTGCAGAACGGCTGCTGTGCTGTGGTTGTTGATGACATCGAGCAGGCAGCCCAAGCTGTGAACGACTTTGCTCCGGAGCATCTGGCGATCATCGGATCGAACCCAGAAGAGCTTGTTCCAACCATTCGCAACGCCGGGTGCATCGCCATGGGTCAGTGGACGCCGCAGAGTGCAGGAGATTTTGTTTCTGGCCCCTCACATACTCTGCCCACAGGTGGAGCAGCCCGATTCTCAGGCCCTCTCAACGTGCTCGATTTCCTTCGAATTCAGAGCCTGAGCCAATTTGATAAAGCGGACCTTGCCTTCTTGGCGCCGACCATCGATGCCTTTGCAGAAATGGAAGGTTTTGGAGTTCATGGCAGTGGGTCTGCCGTTCGACTGCGCTCCGAGGGCTAAAATATCCCTCAATGGCACGTGTCGGTTTTGTTGGTCTTGGCGTCATGGGCGGAGCGATGGCCCGTCACCTTGCGGCCGCTGGTCATGAGACGGTCGTCTGGAACCGTTCGCCCGGCAAGTCTGGACCTGCTGTTGCGGCGGGTGCAGTCGAAGCAGATTCCTTGGCTGATCTCGGATCAAAGTGCTCGATCATTTTTGTCTGCGTTTCGCGCACCGAGGATGTCGAAGCCTGCTTGACAGAGCTGACGCAGGCTGCGGCTCGCGGGACCCTGTTTGTCGACCACTCCACCATTTCGCCGATTGGAGCCAAGAGGATTCATGAAAACCTGAACGCTCTTGGCTGCCGGTTTATTGATGCCCCCATTACGGGCGGTTCGATGGGTGCAGACAAAGGCATCCTCACCATTTTCTGCGGGGGCAGCCAGGCTGACTTTGACGAGGCCCTTCCCTATATGCAGGCGTTTGGAAAAACCATAAAGCTCGTGGGTGGGCCGGGCGCTGGCCAGATGACCAAAATGGCCAACCAGATTGCGGTTGCAGGAAGCCTGATGGGCTGCTGTGAGGCTTTGGCTTTTGCAGAAAAGGCCGGTCTCGATGTCGAGACCACTCGGGCGCTGATCTCGACTGGAGCTGCAGGCTCTTGGGCGCTCGACAATTACGGTCCCAAAGTCGTTGAGAAGGACTGGTCACCAGGCTTTTCGATCATCAACCAGCGCAAAGACTTTGGCTATTGCCAAGAGTCAGCCGAGGCTATGGACCTCGACCTGCCGCTGACGAATTTGACCGATCGTCTTCTGGCCTTGCTTGAAGATCAAGGGCGAGGGGAAGAGACCACTGCCGCCCTGTTTGATGTGTACCAAAAGCGGCTGAAATGAGCACCGTAGAACTGAAGGGAATCACGAAAACCTTCGGTTCGCTGAAGGCGCTGGATGCTGTCTCGTTCCATGCCAAATCGGGGCAGATTCACGCATTGGTTGGAGAGAACGGTGCCGGCAAGACGACGCTGATCCGGGTGCTTTACGGGTCGTTGCGGGCCGACTCAGGCGAGATCCTGCTCGGCGGCAAACAGCAGACAATCAAAACGGCTGCGGACGGCATCAGCCACGGGATCTGTATGGTGAGCCAGCACTATGCGATCATCCCCGAACTGACCTGTCTCCAGAACCTAATGCTCGGTGCCGAAGCAGGCTGGGTGATTTCGGAAAAAGCCGCCATCAAGAGGGCTGATGAGCTTGCCGCCCGAATGGACTTT
>JALGXY010000318.1 GCA_029824495.1 Fimbriimonadia bacterium | reverse complement strand
GCTCCGGAGCAGTTCGAAGTCTGGGAGCAGAATCTCAGCGACGAAGGAGAAGTGATCCGGCAGGCACGCGTCGATTGGCTCAACTCATTGATCGACGAGGCTCAAGAGGCGCATGCGGTTCTCGGTTCTGGTGAACAGCTCGGATTGGAGTATGAAGTTCGATCTGACCCAGCATCGATGGAGGCTTATGCTTCTGGCCGTCAGCAGGATATCGCTCGGGGCAGAACGGGTGTCGGCCCACACAGAGATGATCTCAAGATCACTGTAGGTGGTCTTGAAGCACGCCAGTTTGGCTCGCAGGGCCAGCAGAGAACGGCGGTGATCGCGTTGAAGCTCGCCGTCTTATCGGCGGCCCAACTTGCATTCGGTTTTGCACCGGTTCTGCTTCTGGATGATGTGTTTTCAGACCTCGATACTCATCGACGATCGAAGCTGGTTGAATATGCAGCGCAGCAGGGCGGCCAGGTCTTCTTAACCTGTACCGAGCCTGAGCAGGCGGGCGAAGAGCTCCTCAATTTGGCGGAGGTCTTCCGGGTAGAGTCAGGCCGCGTGGAGAGTGTATGAGGAAGCTTTCCGATCTGTTGGCAGGCACAGGAATCAGCCCAGATGTTTTGAGGGCTGCCAGAGCTCAATCGGTTCTCGATCGATGGCCGGAAGCGGTGGGAGAGATCCTCGCTTCAAAGTGTCAGCCGGACAGCTATGATCACGGCGTCTTGTGGGTCTCCGTCATGGGCGCAGCATGGGGGCAGGAGATTCGCATGAGAAGGGAGGAGATTCAAGAAAGGCTCAACGGATTTGCCGAAGAGAGTCTGTTCGATGAGATTCGAGTCTCACAGAGCGCTAGACGAAAGGCAAAGCGTCCGGCTGATCCATGAGGCGGGAACTGACCCACAGGCCCCTTCTGGCGGCATTTGTGGGCTTTGCGGCCGGAATGGCAGCGTTTCTGGCCTGGTGGGTTCTGCTGATTCCCGTATTGGCCGGCTTTTTCGCTCGAGAACGGCGAATCACGCTGATCCTGTTTTGCGCCGCAGTTTTTGGCTTTTTGCTCCGGCCTGACCCTACTGCTCCACTGATAGTCGAAGAGAGACATTTTGCCGGTGAAGTGGTGGTCAAGACCATCCCACGCAACTCTCCGTTCGGGATGTCCGCTGTGGCCAAGGGAGACCAGATGTACGTACTTCGACTGCCAACAGGGATGGATGTCTCTATGGGAGACCGACTGTCGTTGACCGCTCGAATGATCCCTCTCAAGGAGCATCACCTTCGGCCAGCTGGCGCGGTGGCTGCCCTGCAGCCGGTTGGTGATATCCAAGTCCTCCAGCGAGGTCTCGTGGTTTGGCGATGGGGCTTGAAGCTCCGCAATTCATTTGTCGATTTTGTTGATAAGCATGCTGCGCCACCTTCAGTCGGTGTGATTGAAGGCCTCTGTTTTGGTGTCACTTCAGAGATCCTCCCGGACCAGAGAAAGAGCCTTCAGAGGTCGGGTGCGGCCCATATTGTCGCGACTTCTGGACTTCATGTTCTCCTGATGTCAGTCGGTTTGGCTTGGCTGCTGATGAAGCTCCCGTTTCCACTTTATGTACAGTTTATACTGCTGATTCTTATACTGATTCTCTATGCTGGCGCTGCGGGAATGAGGGCGCCCATTATGCGGGCGATGGTGATGGTCTGTGTGTTGATGGTCGGCCCGATGCTTCGACGATCACCAGATGGGTTGTCGGCGGTCAGCCTCGCAGGAGTGCTCAGTCTTTTGCTCTGGCCATCAGCGATCTTGGAGGTTGGATTTTGGTTGAGCTACGCTGCCGTGTTCGGGCTGATTCTTTACCTCCCACTGCCAGAAGATTCAGAGGATCGCCGGGCCGTGAGGGTCCGCAAGTGGATAAGAAGCACGGCTTACGCTTCACTGATCGCCTTTCTGGCAACCCTGCCGATTGTAGCTTCTGTTTTCGGGGAGGTGCCGCTGTTCGGTGTTGTGGTCAATCTGCTGGTTCTGCCGGTGGTGCCCCTGGTGATTCTTGTCTCTTTGATCGGATTTGGATTCAGCCTCTTCGTACCGGCTGTGGGCGGCTGGCTGCTCGCAAACATCGCTTCTCCCTTGTCGGGCTGGATACTGATGATCGTCGAATCGACCGGCGGCCAGAGCTGGAGCGCCGTCTCAGTGCCCTGGATCGCGCCCGTATGGACAGCGGTCTTCTATCTGCTTGCAATATTAATTTGGAGACCTAAGATTCGTGAAGCATAGGATAGTTCTCGCTGCATGCCTCGCCCTCGGTCTCTTGTGGGGCTGGAATGCCCGCAGTGACGTCACGCAGATTGATGTTCTTTCGGTTGGTCAG
>JALGXY010000317.1 GCA_029824495.1 Fimbriimonadia bacterium | reverse complement strand
GAGCAGCCCCCACTTTGCCAGCTTCTCAAGCGTTTTGGAGGTCTCAGCATCGTTGTGAGACCGGATGATCTCCGCATCAAATCGAAGGGGCCTCGGGGTGAATCGAAAGTGCGGTTTCGAAAGATCAAACAGCCGCTCAAACTCCTTGGCGATCTGTTTTCTCGACATGACCTGCTGGTCCTTCGAGATCTTCCTTTTGGGAACCTTGACGCCCGCGGCTTCTGCAAATGCAGGCTCAATGTTTGCAAGTGCCTGTGATGCCTCATTTACGGTGACCCCCGACTGCGCGTAAGCTGCAGCAGAAGTGAGGACCAACAGAGGCAGGACTAACAGCTTCATTGAGGTTCTAGCCAATACTACTCTCAAGGGTGATGTCAGGTTCCGTTTGGCCTTCAAGCTGTAAACGAGCTCAAAGGTTTGAAACGGCACCAGCAGCGTAGATCTTATCAAGGTTTTCGAGCGCTCGACCCGTCCCAACAGCCACGGCGTTTGTCGCGTTGTCGGCAACCATACAGCGAATCTCGGTTACGCCTTCGAGCAGCTTGTCAAGCCCTCTGAGCAGCGATCCTCCGCCAGTGAGATAGACCCCTCGTTCGATGATATCCGCGCTCAGTTCTGGCGGGGTCTCTTCGAGAACGAGGCAGAGCCTCTCGGCGATCTGTCTGATCGGCTCCCCTAAGGCTTCACGGACTTCCGTGCTTGTCACATCGATCGTCTTCGGAAGACCACCCACCAGGTCTCGACCCCGGATTTTCGCCGTCTTCTCTTGATCCATCGGGAAGGCCGTTCCGATCTCCATCTTGAGATCCTCTGCAGACTGGTCTCCGATCTGCAGACTGTAGGTGTTCCGAATGTGTTTGATAATCGCCTGATCCATCTTCGCTCCGCCGATGCGGATCCCTTCCGAATGAACAATGCCGCCCAGGCTGATCACTGCAATATCTGTCGTGCCGCCGCCGATGTCGACGATCATGTTTCCGCCGGCTGTATCGATGGGCAGGCCCGCGCCTACGGCAGCGGCCATCGGCTCCTCAATCGTCATCACCTTGCCAAAGCCTGCAGCGTGTGCCGCCTTTAAGACAGCCCGGCGTTCAACGTTGGTGACACCCGAAGGAACACTGATCAGAGCGGTGGGCTTGATCCAAAGCTGGTGAGGACCAACCGTCTTACGCCTGATCTCCTCAAGCATGCGATAAGTGACCGTATAGTCGGCAATGACCCCCTCTTTTAGAGGACGGACAGCGAGGATGTTGCCTGGTGTTCGGCCGATCATTTCACGGGCGCCTCGACCGATCCCCAAAACCTTCTTGTTTTGAGTGTTGATCGCGACAACCGTGGGCTCGTCCATGACGATCCCTTTGCCTCGCTTGAAGACCCGGATGTTGGAGGTGCCGAGGTCTATGCCGATCTCAGGGACGAAGTTCAATTCTGGATCTGCTTCCGGTAGGAGTCGGCCGGATTATCCAAGTCTTCACGAACAATATTCGCCCCAATGGACTGGAGCGTCTGTTCAAGGTTGGCGTAGCCGCGATCAATGAAATGAACGTTGGTGATCAACGTCTCTCCTTCAGCAGCAAGAGCTGCAACGACGAGGGCTGCACCAGCTCGAAGGTCTGAGGCTTCAACCACCGCGCCACGCAGCTTTGGAACCGGCTCGATGTAGGTCGTCTCGCCCTGAACACGGACGTCTGCACCCATTCGATTGAGCTCCTGGACATGCCCGATTCGGCTTTCGTAAATCGTCTCTCGAACCCAGCTTGGACCGGACGCGATTGTCAACAGCGAAGTCAACGGCTGCTGAAGATCTGTCGGGAATCCGGGATGAGGCATCGTCTTTACGCGGATGCCTTTGGGCCGACCATTGCCCTGAACTTCGATCCAGTCGACGCCTTCAGTTGTTTCGACATCTGCATCTTTGAGCTTCTGTACGAGAGCCGTCAGATTTTCGGGCAGAATCCCCGTTACCCGGACACGCCCTTGCGTTGCTGCGCCTGCCAGCAGATAGGTTCCGGCCTGCATTCTGTCTGCAGGGATCCTATACTCACACCCCTCCAATTTGTCTCTTCCAATAATGGTGATGGTGCTTGTGCCTTCGCCTTCGATCCTGGCACCCATCTTCTTAAGGAAGTAGGCGAGCGATGTCACCTCTGGCTCCATGGCTGCGTTCTGAATGGTTGTGACACCGTCTGCAAGCGTGGCTGCGCACATCAGATGCTGTGTTGCGCCTGCGCTGGGGAAATCGAGATACAGATCAGTTCCCTTCAGTCGATCTGCGCGACCGACAAAACAGCCGCCTTCCATCTCGATCACAGAGCCCATCTGCCCGAGGCCTTTCAGGTGGAAGTCGA
>JALGXY010000316.1 GCA_029824495.1 Fimbriimonadia bacterium | reverse complement strand
TGAATCAGCTTTGATTCACATCCACCTTTGATTCCATCGAGGATCATAAGCACTACCTCACGTTTCAGGTCTAGCCCGGCATGGATGTGCCGGGAGTAGAGGTAGTACAGAACTAGATCGCGATTGCTAAGTCCAGGTCCGAGCCCCAGAGCGGAAGGAATGGGATTAACGCAATCAATGTAAGAGCCCACTCTTCCTCTAACTCCGCCCAAGACCTCATGCCAAACTGCGGTCTCATTAGTTTTGGAAATCCTATTAGGCAGGCAGCTCAAGCATAAGTCGTCCGACCCTTTATTGATCATGGGCCTGAGAGCTGTCAATGTCGCGTCTAAAAAGGCAGGGTTCTCAGGCACTGGCGCCGCACCGAGACTGCCATCAGGCGAATCTCTAAATGCTTGCGAGATTGCTTTTGAACTTTCGTCCGCCAGCCGATATTTATTGATCCTTTCTAGCCGCTCAACTAGCAGTATCAGCACACTAGCCTCTGATTTTTCCACAGCTCAGTCTACAATGGAAGCAGATTCCAACTACGAAACTGATGCTCGTACTCGCTCTGATCATGACTCTGTTCTCCGGCATTTTTGAAGGGCCGTATGCAGCCGTCGTGCTGGGTGTTTTCGCTGTACCTCTCTCGATCTGCTCGATGCACTTTGGCAAGGATGCCGACGCACGACTCACTTCAAAGATCAAGGCGATAAGAGCTGCAGGCAACAAGGTCAGGTTTGGGGCTCGCGGAGCAGACTCTGAAATCATCTCGTTCAAAGATCTAGATCTATGGGACACGATCCTCTACTGGCACATCGTGGGTGTCGGGCTTTGGCTCTTCTTCCTGCACCACGAGTTCTGGTTCTATGGCTGGCAGCTTCTGGGCATCTCTGCCGGATTGGTCTCATTGGCGAATCGCCGCCGCAGGCTGCTGTCTGGCGCAGAAACTAAGCAGTCATGACAACAAGGAGCCGGTATTCTGATTCCAATGGGAGAACTTGATCTGCCTCGCCACGACGATACGATCCTCGGATTTGAGCTCAACGACGATCAATCGCTCAGCATTCATGTGGACCACTATGGTGAGAAGCGCGTCTGCACCATTCAGTCATTCTTGAAACCGATGGTCTGGGCAGAGGGAATCGCCTTGCCGGTGATCGTGTCGAAAGTAGTCACGAAAGAAGAAGAACTGGCAGACTTCGATGACAGCCAGGCGTTTCTCAAGGTCGCCCAGGAATACGCTCATGGCAATTGGCTCGCTTACATCGAATGCAGCTACGGCGGTTCGATTGGGATCATCGGAGGCTGATACAATGAGCCGCGTTCTGATCGCCCTCACTGAAAGCGAGCGTCGATTTGACACGAATACCCGCCCTGGAATCGAGCTCTTTGAATACGAGACGTTTGTTCTGATTAACCATCCGGAAGATGCCCTTGAGGCAGCAGCTGCACGGCTTGAGGGCTTACAGACGGCTGCGTATAAAAACTTTCTTCAAGAGACCGTATCCTGGAGGCCAAGCCAGGAGGCTCGGTTTGTGGTGCTGCCTGCAGACTGGACTGCTGTTAGAATCCACCGCCGATACAGCAGCTTATGGCCTGACGCCGATCAGGTGGCGCTACGCTGGATTTGAGAACACGAAAGCTGTTCGTAATCCTGCTTACCAGTTCGCGACAGAGTATTGGGTTGTCAACGGTCCGGAGGGCGCACAGCGGCTGCGACGTGAGTTTCGAGCCCGGTCAACGGGGCTGAGGCTGATCAAGTTCGATCGCCTCATTCCCGAATCTTATGGAGAGGAGCCGGACAGACTTTTCCAGCCATTCTATGAGTTCCGCTCAAGTTCGATTGACCTCGACCTGGCGAAGAGAAGGATCGAAAAGTCAATTCTCGCCTAGGCAAGACGCGTCTCGGTAAATTCGGGCAAGATCACCGTCGAGTGCCAGAATTCTGTTCGACGAACACAGTCGAAGTAGACTTTGGGTGGAAGTCCAGCGCAAGAATCGCAGACAATAGGGTCTATCCGTGAATCCACCTCCATTTGTTCATCTTAAATTCTTGGTCATTTTCTTGCCTTTGGCTGGATTCAGTTTCTTGATAGCCGGGAATCTGATCTCCAGTGACCATTTGAGAATTCTGTTCTTGATTCCCTGTGTAATTGGGATAGGGTTGTTGTCACTGCGGGTAGCCAATAACTGGGGAAGCGATGCCGACGATTCTCTGTATTCAACAATTTGGAGCGATCTCGCCTGCACTCACGACGAGTTCAGAAAACGACTATTCAAGAGCAAAGACGCGAGATACACCTACTGCTCTTCAGGTGGAGCTAAGAGCGATGACGAAGTTGAGGCAGTCCGGATCATGGATGACATATGGTCGCAGGACGAGGCATTGAGAAAGCTCGCGTATCAGCACCACGAAGCACGAATCAAAGAGCTCCTTGCCAAATTCAAGAAGCAAGGTCATTCGTAGTTTAGGTGAGGCTGGCAAGATCACCGTCGAACGGTGAGGGCGACGAATCGGCTGAGCTCGGCGTCTTGTAGGTCATGGATCAAGGGATGAGCTTTGAGCACTAAGCTGTTAAAGGTCGCTCTTATTCCAGCACTTGCCATCTTGATGATAGGGGGAGCGATTCTAGGCTACGGCTTGTGGGCCGCCGACACAGCTCAGACGATTGAGGCTGATTCTAGGAGGATCTGTGATGATATTGTTGATCGAGGTGTTAGCTATGAAGAGGCATATGAAATCCTGAAGCAAGACTTTGTTTTGCCCGAACACTACGTTGGAAAAACGGAGTTCGGGGAGATTGTCTTTCTAAGACAATTGCCAAAAGGTTTCAGATTATATTCACGTGTACTCTCCGGTCAAATTGAGTTTGAATCGAAAATTGCTGTTCGATATCATATTGAGGTCAACTAAGATGTCAACACTATTTTGGTAGGGGGCCGTGAAGCTGAAAAGGGTGAATACCCGCGCGAAAGACCACGGTCAAAGGAGAAGAGGGAGAAGACCATGGTGAGCCGTCAGGGACTTGAACCCTGGACCCACGCCTTAAAAGGGCGTTGCTCTACCAACTGAGCTAACGGCTCACACGAGCCGCCGATGATACCACCGGCATCCCACGTGAGCCCAGACCTTAGACCATCGCGCTGAGCGTCTGTCCCGCTTCGAGCTTCAGCCTTTTGCCAAATCGAACCTTGGCGGTTGAGCCATCGACCGACTTTTCAGCATCGATCGCCTCTCCATCGAGCTTCACCTGAAGCACCTGGCCATGACTGTTCGGCAGGCGCAGCTCTTCGACTTCGAGCCGTCCGTAGCGCACCTCGATCTCGCCGAGCAGGAAGTCACCGGTCGTCTGTCGATAGACACCCCAGCCTTCTGGGCCGATCCAGGCAGCCTCGAAGTTGTTCTGGTTCAACTTCGGAGCGAATCCGATGATCCCCGCCGGGCCGTCGAGTTCGAACCCGCAGGCCATCAGGAAGACACCGTGCGAGGCCATCGACCGGGCATAGTGCGTGCCGCATTCGATCTCGTTGAACGGGTTGCGCTTGTGCCCCTGATAACGGTCGTGGACCGAGCGGCAGATCGCCAGGCTTTCGGTGACCATGTCCTCGGCCATCATGTGCGCCGCTACCTGATATTCGAAGCCGTGCATGCACTCATTGAAGTACATCGCCGCCCAGGCGTCGCCGCCTTTTCCGACCGCGAATTCAGTGCCGCCCTTTGGCCAGCTGCACATCACGAGCCCGCCCTCACCCGGCATAGCGTACCAACGCCCGCCCTTGATGGTCGAGTCGATTTTGGTGCGGTAGGGGCCGACATCCGGCAGGAAGCTGTAGCGGTAGAGCGACTTGAGCGCGGATCGGCACTCCTCTTTCGGGATCACGTCGCCGAGGCCGGTCTGGTGCGCCCAGCTCTGCCCGAACACCTGGTCGATGTGGCACCCGGGGCCTGTACCGTTCGACTCTGGGTGGCTC
>JALGXY010000315.1 GCA_029824495.1 Fimbriimonadia bacterium | reverse complement strand
AACCTCCCGCAGCCAGCAGCGAACAGAACAGTCCAATTCTGAGACGCATAGTGCGAGTACAGTCCCTAACAACCACTCGGTTCCAGATAGAGCCGTCTGCCCTAACAGCCGCCCGATGAGAGATCAGAAGTACAATCACCGCATGAGCCTCTCAAGAAGAGATGTTCTCAAGGGTGCTGCCGCCGCCGCTGCAGCAGGCGCCCTGCCGAGCACCGTCATGTCCAGACCAAAACCTCTCACGTTCGGCATCATTGCCGACATCCACCAGGATGTCATGCACGATGGCGAGGCGCGTCTGGAAGCCTTCATTGAGGAGATGAAGAAGCAGGAGGTCGACTTTGTTCTTCAGTTGGGAGACTTCTGCATTCCTAAGAAAGGCAATCGTCCATTCATGGATATCTGGAACAGCTTCAGCGGACCCAAATATCACGTGCTGGGCAATCACGACACAGATGGCGGCTACAGCCAGGAGCAGACGCAGGATTTCTGGGAGATGCCCGAGCAGTTCTACTCATTCGACCGGGGCGGCCTCCACATGGTCGTGCTCGATGGCAACGATCTTCACGAGGGGCGTGCACCAGGCTACCCGCGCTATATCGGTCCAGAACAGCAGGAGTGGCTGCGTGCCGATCTGGCAGCAACAAGTCTGCCGACCATGATCTTTTCGCACCAGTCAGTTCAAGAGACGGACGGCGGCATCGAGAACACAGCAGAGCTTCAGGCGATCATCAATGAAGCCAACAAGACCGCTGGCCACAACAAGGTCTTTGCCGCGCTGAGTGGACATCACCATATTGACCTTAATGTAGACATTAAAGGTGTCAAATATGTACAGATCAACTCTGCAGCCTATCAGTGGATTGGCGGAGACTATCAGGCGAAGCGCTACTCCGACGAGCTTCATAAGGCCTATCCTTATCTGAGTTATGTCGCTCCCTACCGAGAGCCTCTCTGGTGCACCGCAACCGTCCATACCGAAGGCTGGGTTGAAATCAAGGGCAGCCGCACCGAGTGGATCAGCCCTGATCCATGGGAGCTTGGCGTGCCCGAAAAAGGCTACTTAACAAAACAGGTTTGCCGACCTGTGATCAGCAGCCGAAACCTGAGCTTCACTCCGCGAACATGAACTATCGAGCCAATGTTGGACAGGCCTTGAGCCGCACGAAGGTCATCGACCTTCACACGCACCTCTACCCTCCAACTTTCGGATCGCCCCTGACTGGAGATCAGAACGGCCTGATGCTCTACGGCATCGACGAGCTGCTCAATTTCCACTACATCGCAGCCGAGTACTTTAGGGTCTCTGACGTCACTCCCGCAGATCATTTTAAGCTGAGTCCTTGGATGCAGGCCGAGAGGATTTGGCGAGCGCTGTTTGTCGAGCGAAGCCCCAACTCGGCTGCCTGCCGACCGACTCCATCGAATCGCTGAGATCCTGGTTTGCTGCCCAGAATCCCCAACAGCACGTCGATCGGGTGATGGAGCTTGCAGGCGTCGAGAAGATCACCATGACCAATGATCCGTTCGATGAGAACGAGCGGAATCGGTGGCTGATGGGAGTGGTCCCAGACAGCCGATTCGATCCGGTGCTGCGCATCGACCCGCTGGTCAACAACGCCTCACACGCCGCCGCCAAGCTCTATGAATGGGGCTATGCCGACACGCGCGCCTTCCTAGAGGACTGGATCAAGAGAATGAAGCCGGTCTATGTAGCTTGTTCTCTCCCCCCGGGCTTCAGCTACGATGGCCCAGAAGACAACTCAGATGCCGCCAAAGCTCTGCGAGAACAGATCCTGCCGACCCTGGAGAGCCACGGTCTCGCCATGGGTTTGATGATCGGCGCCAGACGCCAGACCAACCCTCAGCTCGGGCTTGCAGGAGACTCGCTCGGCGTCGGCGATCCCCATGCGGTCGCCAGTCTGGCGAGGGACTTCCCGAACAGCCGATTCCTCGTGACGATGCTTGCTCGGGAGAACCAGCACGAGCTGATAACCGTGGCCCGGAAGTTCCGCAATGTTCTGCCATTCGGCTGCTGGTGGTTCCTCAACACGCCACAGCTCATCCGAGAGATCACGGACATGCGGCTGGAGCTGCTGGGCACCTCGTTTGTCCCGCAGCATTCTGATGCCCGCGTGCTTGAACAGCTTCTCTACAAGTGGGCCGACGCGAGACAGATCGTCGGCGACTCACTGGCGGATTCCTATGAGAGGCTCAAAACATCGGGCCGTCCGGTCAATCAGATTGAGATCGACCGCGACTGCCGCCTGCTCTTCCGGGACAACTACCGAGAATTCACTTCAACGCAGCGGCCGCTTTAACAGCCTCAAGTGCGTTGATCAGGCCTGCTCCCGTGCGATTGTCTTTTCCCGCAGGAGCGATGTCGACCGCTGTCTCCATCAGGATCTGCTGAACCCGCCAGGCCGGCAGGCTCTGGTTGGCTGAGAACATCATCGCCGCTGTGCCGGCAGCATGGGGACAGCTGAACGAGTTTCCTCGGATCGAGTTGTTGGGATCGACAAGCCCCTTCCCTGCCGCAGCATCCAATACCGGATAGCCAGCGCCGGGATAGCCGCTCACGTCTGGCTTGATCAGCCCTTTTGGCATCGGATGATCGTTGTAGAACTTGACATCGGCCCATTCGACCGGCCCAAGGCTGCAGAATCTCGGCACCTTCATATTGATGTCCACTCCACCAGCTGATACAACACACGGGATCCCCTCAGGAATCCTCTGCTGCACCGGAATCTTCTGGCTCTGTTGGAAGTTGCCCGCGCCTGAAACGCTCACCAGGCCAGCGATCGTAGCATGCTCGCACATCAGTCGCCACAATCCGCGCGCATTGCCCAGATTCGGAATTGAGAAGGACATCGAAATCACATCGGCACCATTTTCGATTGCGTACTGATAGGCCAGCATCGTCTGCATTGGCCCGCCCGCTTTGACAGGCATGAGCTTTGCCCCTGGAGCGACCCCCGTTTGGGTGCCGGATGCGCCAGACCCCGCCGTAATGCCAGAGGTCATCGTGCCGTGATTGCGGCCTCTCGAAGCAGGCCCTTTCACTTCAGGCTTGTTGGTGTTGAAATCCCAGCCGTAGAGATCATCGGGATAGCCATTCTTGTCGTCATCCTCGCCGTTGTTTGCCTCCTCGCCTGGGTTGATCCAGATCGAATCCTTGAGGTCCGAATGTGTGTAGTCGACCCCACCATCGAGGACGGCAACAATCGAACCTTCACCAGTAACTTTCAGATCTTCCCAGACCTGGTCAGCCTTGATCCCTCTGATATTCCAAGGCACCTTCTTATTCCCGAGACGCCACTCTTTCTGATCATCAGCCTTGAGCACAGCTCCAACTCGCCCACGGGGAGCAATCGCAGGAGCCGCCGGAACCGAATAGATGTACTTGACCGATGAAAGCGCCGCCGCCTCTTTGATCTCGTCGCCGGTGAGACGAGCGCCAACGCCATTGACAATCCACGTGCTTTGGAAAGCCTTGCCAGGAAGCGCTGCCCTGATCGACTTGCGGAACTGAGATGAGCGCGCTTTCAGGTCGGCAACCACTTCACTCTGCAGAACGAGCCGATCAGCATCATCTCGTTTTGAAGTCCACTCGGCAAAAGCATTGCCGAAGGGCAGAAGCTGGTCTTCAGCGCAAATATAGACTGAGATGGCCCGGCCGCTGCCGGCATCGATCTGCCGCTGAACAGGCATCTCCATGAGGCTCCTCCTCTCAGCTGCGCTGCTGTCGGCGACCGCTGCAACATCTGCGCAAGCCGTGACGTTCGATTCGCTTCTTGATGAGATGCTCGACCGGACCGTCATTGCTAAGCTGGACAACCCCGCTTACTCCTGCGTTCAGGCCAGCAGCTACGACCGCCGCACGATAACGCCGGAAGACCAGAACGACTGGTACGCTAATATGGATCGGTCTTGGTTTGTTCGCAAAGAGACCACTGCAGGCCGAACCGAGTACGTGATGATGGACGACCAGGGGCCGGGCGCGGTCGTGCGAATCTGGACGACCTGGCACGGAGCAACCTCAACACCGAACGGCATCATCCGGTTCTATCTTGATGGGTCAGACAAGCCGGTCATCGAAGGAAGGGTAATCGACATCATAAGCGGCGGCGCGTTGGCAGGAGCTCCTCTCAGCCAGTCGGTCTCAAAGATCACCAGCATCAACAACCGTGGGCATAACCTCTATCTGCCGATTCCGTATGCCAGCGGCTGCAAGGTCACCTACGAGTCGATCAAAGAAGAGCTTGATGACGGGGCTTATAAGACCCCCGCCTTCTATTATCAGATCAACTACCGAAAGTACGAATCGGGCACTGAAGTCGAGAGTTTCGGCGAGCGCACATTGGCCAAGAGCTCGAACAAAATCAACCGCACGATCGCACACCTCAACAACAACTCAAACGCCTTCAACGGCACGGGGAGGGCTGAAATCGGTGGAGCAATGAAGCCGGGCACGTCTCAGGCGATCCACATTGAAGAGGGCGCGGCAATCCGCGAGCTTTCACTCAATCTAACAGCGGAGGACCTCGAGCAGGCTCTGCGCAGCACCGTAATCGAGTTCAGTTTCGATGGGCGACCGACCACCTGGGTGCCGGCGGGATATCTGTTCGGTGTCGGATACAAGGCTGCTCCCTACAAGTCTTGGTGGGCCGAGATGAAGGAGTCAGGCGAGATGATTCTGAGGTGGCCGATGCCCTTTAGGAACAGCTGCAAGATCAAGGTGATCAACCTTGGCAAGCAGACTGTTGGCGTGAGCCTGAAGGCGAGTCTGGGCGAATGGAGCTGGGATGAACGCTCGCTCTATTTTCATGCCAACTGGAATCCGCGGTATGCGATCGATACGCAAGCCGGTCCGAGCACTTCATGGCTTGGTGCTTACGATCTCAACTACACAACTGTCGAAGGCCGCGGCAAATGGGCCGGAGATCTGCTCGCACTGTTCAACGGCACTCCTGCTTGGTGGGGCGAAGGCGATGAGAAGATCTGGGTCGACAATGAAGACTTCC
>JALGXY010000314.1 GCA_029824495.1 Fimbriimonadia bacterium | reverse complement strand
GGGTTCGAAGTGACACTCCTCGACCGGTCACTTGACGATGCAAATGCTGCGTTTGACCGAGCTAAAAAGGCACGACCACCCCACTTTTTTCTCTCAGAAACTGCGGACAAAATTGCGATCGGCTCGATAGAAGACGGCAGTGACGCGATTCGCGAAGCTGACTGGGTCTGCGAAGCCATTTTTGAAAATCTCAATGCAAAGCAGGGCCTCTTTTCTCTGATCGAGCCCCTGTTGAAGCCTGACGCGATGATCTCGACCAACACGAGTGGACTCGAGATTGCTCTGCTTTCCGAAGGGCGCTCGCCTTCATTCTGCAGGCGCTTCCTCGGCACGCATTTCTTTAACCCTCCTCGCTATCTCAAGCTGCTCGAACTGATCCCAACACCTCTAACCGACCCGAAAATCGTCGAAGAGTTGACGCAGTTTCTTGAAGAGAGGGCTGCCAGGCGCGTTGTGCTGGCCAAAGACACACCTGGCTTTATCGCCAACCGCTACGGCATGTGGTGCATGTACAAGGCGGTGCACACTGCTGAAAAGCTGGGTTTGACCGTCGAACAGACAGACCTGATTACAGGACCCTATCTCGGCAGACCGAAAAGCGGCAGCTTCCGACTGAACGATCTGGTCGGCATTGACGTTATGGACGCGATCGCCACCAACCTGATCGACCGGTGCGAACACGATCCGCACACCAACATCCTTCGATCGCCAAATTCGATTGAGTTTCTGAAAGAGAAAGGCTGGCTCGGCTCGAAATCTCGCCAAGGCTATTACCGAAAGGAAGGGCGCGAACTCGTCGCGCTCGATCTCTACACCCAAGCCTATCGCGAGATGCAGCGCCCGGAGATCACATCGATCACCGAATACGGCCGACTTCCCTTCCCTGAACGGCTGCAGAAGGGGCTCAATGCGATTGACGAGGCCGGTGAGTTTCTGCGCCACTACCTTGTTCCCTCACTCCAGTACGCAAACGCGATCAAGGAGGAGGTCAGCCACAACGTTCAGGATTTCGATCGCGTCATGCAGTGGGGATTCGGCTGGCAGGCTGGTCCGTTCGAGATGATAGACATCATCGGTGCAGAAAAGCTGGGCATCTCCGGCGGCAGGTTTTACGAAGGCGCGAAGATCCGAGGGTTTGACGGCGAGCAGTTCAAGCCAAATCCAGAACCAGGATTCGCCACTGTTCACGACTTCCCTGTTGTTGACGAGGGCGAGGGCTACCGGCTCCGCGATTTTGGCGACGGCATTTCAGGACTGTGCTTGACTCACCAGATGGGTGTCTGGTCTCCCGAGACTGTGCGCTCTGTGGGCGAGCTGCTCTCATCAGGCCGAATCGGCCGGATGGTTCTCACCAGCGAGGGCCGGGCCTACGGAGCCGGCTACGACCTCAAGCATCTGCTGGCGTGCATTGAATCAGAAGACTTTGAGCAGATCGACGCTTCACTGAGAGAATTTCAGGAGCTTGGGATGCTGATCGGCACGATACCGAGCGTGGCTGCCGTGTTCGGGTTCTGTCTGGGCGGCGGATTTGAGATGGCCGCAAGCTGTTCTATGATCGCTGCCTCGGCTGAGTCTCAGATCGGCCTGCCCGAGATGCTCGTCGGCGTGGTGCCGGGCGGCGGCGGCACAGGGATCATGCGCCTTCGAAACCAGTCGGATGCAAAGTCGCTGGTCAACGCGATCACTCTCATTGCAGCTGGTCACACGGCCAAGAATGCCGATGAGGCGAGAGAGCTTGGCTTCCTTCGGCGAGCAGACAAGACCATCTACCACCCGGATCGGGTGCTGACCGAGGCGATATCCCTTGCCCGAGACGTCATCGTCTCGCCGCGGCCAGTATGGGCTGAAGTTGCTGGCCCGGCAGTCGGGATGGCAGACCGCGAGCTTGAGCAGAAGAACAAGCGTGGTGAACTGAGCGAGTACGACCTGCAGATCGGAGATCTAGTGAAGCCGATCCTCGGCAGGGCGAGCTCATTTGAACATGCCTGCGAGATGGAGCGCGCTGCTTTCATTCAGCTCTGCCAGGACGGCCTGACTCAAGCTCGCATGAAGCATATGGTCGAAACGAACAAGCCGTTGCGGAACTAGGATCTCCGAGAATTGGCGGCTTCTTGATGATTCCTGTCCCCTCTCCCCAAGCCTGGTGAGAGGGTTTAAAGCTGGCTTCTACGGAAGCCGATGACTCCCGTCCCCCTCGTTTACAGTGGGAGGGCATTGAGCTCAGCTCTGTGGTGCTGACGTGAAAGTCTGCATCTTTTCCCTCCACCCCCATCCACGTCGAACTCTCCTTTTGGGAGACTTCTTTAGTGGACCCTCCCCTCCTCCCTCTTGGCAAAAGGAGGAGGGGGAATCACTCCCTCTC
>JALGXY010000313.1 GCA_029824495.1 Fimbriimonadia bacterium | reverse complement strand
CTGGGTTGACACTAACTCACTCGTCTGCACGGGAGATCGCCTACATCATCAAAGCGATCGACGAAGGCTACGGAAAGGCAGACGAGCTGAAGGCATTCTTCCAAGAGAGTCATTCAGAGCGAGTCAATCAGCACATCCGGTTCGCTCAGTTTTGGTACAAGGCCAACGGGCTTTTCACTGATCTTAAAGAACACACATCGACCATTGCGGCGGATGCCGGGCTCACCCTCGATTCAGATGAGGCATTCCAGTGGCTTGGAACCGGCGGGTTTGTCAACGACGGCATCAACCTAGCCGGAATCGGCGGCTACAACGTGTCGGCTGTCAAGACGATCACACAGACGATCCTCAAAGACAAGTCGACCTGGTTGGTCGGCACAAACAACGTTTTCGAGCTCGATGCCGCAGGCTCAGATTTCGGCACTTTCTTTGGCTTCCATGAAGGAAGAATCGTCGAAGTGCCCTGTGTAAAGCGCGGCGGCCACAATCTGCCGTTGATCGGAGCCATCGGGCATCTCGTTGAGATTCTCGATTCCGAAACTCACATTGTCAAGATAAAGGATCGGCTCTGGGCGGAGGCGGCGAAATTCTCGCAGAACCCCCAGAACGAGGTCAGCGCAGCTCTCGATTTTCTCGAGGCAATGGTGCACGAAGGCTGGGTCAAAGCCTCTCACAACCCCGACCTCGAATCGATGAGCTACGAAACACAAGAACAGTCCCCCTTCATCAGATCGAACAACGATGAAGAATTCAGCATGGAATCAGAGAACTAAGAGAATGGCCAAGAAAAGAACTGCAATCATCGGTGGCGGACCTGCCGGCGCAACTGCCGGAGGACTGCTCAAAAAGTACATGCCCGACATGGAGGTCGTCATTCTTGAGCGCGAGAAGTTCCCGCGTGACCATGTGGGCGAGAGCCTTCTGCCAACAGTCAACCCGGTTCTGCAGGAGCTTGAGTGTTGGGACAATGTCGAAGAAGCTGACTTTCCGATCAAGATTGGGGCGACCTACAAATGGGGCAACTCCGAGGATCTATGGGATTTCGAGTTCATCCCAGCCCAGATGTTCAGGGATGAGCCGCGTCCAGCCAAGTTTGAAGGCCAGCGCGCAATCACGGCCTTTCAGGTTGACCGCGCCAAATACGATGACATCCTGCTGAGAAATGCCGAGAAATTCGGCTGTGAAGTCCGCGAGGAGACCCGCGTGGTTGAGATTCTAAAGGAAGGCGACAAGGTCACCGGCATCAAGCTCGATTCGGGTGAAGTTGTGACAGCCGACTACTACCTCGACTGCAGCGGCCATATCGGCACGCTCAGACGCGGAATGGACATCCCCACTGAAGAGCCATCTCAGCTCAAAAACGTCGCTTTTTGGGATTACTGGACCAACACCGAGTGGGCTGTCTCAATCGGCGTTGGCGGAACCAGAGTTCAGGTCATGAGCCTCGGCTACGGCTGGATCTGGTTCATTCCTATCGCGCCTGACCGAACGAGCATCGGACTGGTGATGCACGCCGACTACTACAAGAAGACCGGCAAGAAACCAGAGGAACTCTATCTTGAGGCGATCAAATCGGAGCCAAGAATCGCAGAGTTGACCCAAAACGCAAAGCGCGAAAACAGCTTCCAGACCACAAAAGACTGGTCGTTCATGGCCGAGCGACTCCATGGAGAAAACTGGTTCCTGGTGGGCGAATCTGCCGGCTTTGCCGACCCGATTCTTGCAGCCGGTCTAACCCTGACTCACGCAGGAGCACGACACGCAGCCTACGTCATCCTCGAACTGGAACGAGGCAGTGAGAAGGGAGACTGGCTCAAAGAGCATTACACCAAGACCCAGCGCTCACGAATGAGCCAGCACATCCAGTTTGCCGATTTCTGGTATCACGGCAACGGCCAGTTCACCGACCTGCAGGAGGTCTCCTCGAAGATCGCCAAGGACCAGGGGCTCGAGATGACCGCTGATGAGGCGTTTAGATGGCTCGGCACCGGCGGCTTCCTCAATGACACCTACACATTTGCAGGTGTAGCTGAATTCAACATCGGCTCAATGAAGCTGATCAGCCAAATGTTCTGCGGCGATGACGCCACCTGGGAGGTCGGCAAGAACAACTGGTTCAAGCTGAACCTGGTCGGAGCAGAAGAGAGGACAGTTGCAGTGCTCGATGAAGGCCGGATCTTTGAAGAGCCCTGCTATCTCAGGGACGGCAAGATTTTGCCCAAGTTTGCTGTCTTCGGACAGCTGATCGACATCCTCAAGAAGAAGAGGAATATCGCCAGCATCCGTATTGCGATCGGTGAGCTGGCACAGAAGGAGGGGATCCCGATCGATGCCCAGGTCGATTACATGCTGGAGCTCCTTGAATTTATGGTTCTCGAAGGCTGGGTCGATGCCAGCGTCCGCAAGAACCTGCCGATCATCCCTTATCGCACAGCAGAGGAGAGCCCGACTCTCCACCCGAACCGAGATGCAGAAATGACGTCCGGCAGAGGCTAAAATTACAGGAAGGACAAATCGTGGCAAAACGAAGAGCAGCAGTCATTGGCGGCGGACCGGCCGGATCGACGTTCGGAACGCTGATAAAGCGATACCGACCAGACATGGAGGTCGTCATTCTCGAACGGGAGAAGTTCCCGCGAGAACATGTCGGCGAAAGTCAGCTCCCGATGGTCAACGCCGTCATGCAGGAGATGGGCGTCTGGGAGAAGGTCGAAGCAGCAGGCTTCCCTATCAAGACGGGTGTCACCTACCGCTGGGGTCAGACCGACGATCTTTGGGATTTTGAGCTCGTTCCAGCACATATCTTCAAAGAAGAGCCGCGCCCTGCCAAGTACGAAGGCCACCGCGTCCTGACCACTTTCAATGTTGAGAGGGCCATCTACGACAAGATCCTGCTCGACCATGCAGCAGAACTCGGCTGTGATGTCCGCGAGGAGACTCGTGTTAAAGAGGTCCTGCACGAAGGCGATTCAGTTACCGGCCTCAAGCTCGAATCGGGCGAAATCATCGAAGCCGACTACTACATTGATGCCTCGGGCCATACGGGCATTCTTCGCCGAGCGATGGGCGTTGAGACCGAGATTCCGACCAACCTGCAGAACGTCGCGTTTTGGGATTACTGGGACAACGCTGAGTGGCCGATCGCAGTCGGCGTGGGCGCCACACGCGTCCAGATCCTCAGCATCGACTACGGCTGGCTCTGGTTCATTCCGGTCGGAGAAAACAAGACGAGCATCGGGCTCGTCATGCCGGCCGTTCACTACAAGAAGCTCGGCAAAAAGCCCGAAGAGATCTACCGAGAAGCGATTGAGAACGACAAACGAGTTGGGCCGCTGATCAAGAATGCCAAGAGCAGAGGCGAATTCAACACAACCAAAGACTGGTCATTCCTCTCGAAGCGGCTGCACGGCGAAAACTGGTTCCTCTGCGGAGAATCTGCTGGTTTTGCTGATCCGCTGCTGGCGGCAGGCCTGACGCTGACACACCACGCTGCTCGACATCTTGCCTACACCGTGGTCGCTCTGGAACGCGGCAAGCTGGAGAGAGAGTGGCTGCTCAATCACTACCAGGACACGCAGGTCAAACGGATGATGCAGCACATCCGATTTGCTGACTTTTGGTACAAGGGCAATGGGCTCTTCACCGATCTCAAGGAATTCACGACCGAGATCGCCAAAGATGCAGGCCTGGAGATGTCAGCCGACGAAGCTTTCCGGTGGCTGGGAACTGGCGGATTCCTGAACGACACGCACGTCGTTGCAGGCGTTGCAGAGTTCAATATCGGGGCGATCAAGCTGATGAGCCAGATGTTCTGCGGCGATGTCGCGACATGGGCTGTCGGCGAAAACAACTACTTCAAGCTGAACCTGGAAGGCGCAGAAGAGGAGGATATTCCTCTGATGAACGAGGGGCGCATCACAAGAGAGCCCTGCTACACCCGTGACGGCAAGATTCTGCCGAAAACCGGCGTGTTTGAGCACCTGATCAATCTGATCTCAACCGAGCACAGGATCCCGCAGATCAGAATCGGACTCGGAAAGATCGCTCAGCAGATGCAGTACGCCACTTTCGACTCCTCGATGGACTATCTTCTCGAACTGCTCGAATTCCTGGTGCAGGAAGGCTGGGTGACAGCCTCGCTCAAGAAGGGTATTCCGGTGATTCCTTACCGCACGCCCGATGAAAGCCCGAATGTCCATCCGAACCGAGACGAAAAGATCCCAGAAATGAGGGAGCAGGTGGATGCGGCCAAAGAAGAGGAGCTTGGTCGAACGGCCAGCATGAACAAATGGTCTTAAACACAACGTTCGAAGAGTTCCCTGCTCTTGCTGAACGGTACGCCCCAGGCCACCCGGTCTTCGTCACTGAGACTGACCAAGGTCCCTGCGCCACGGTGTTCAATCCGGATCAGCAGGCGATGGTCCGAGCGCTGGGACATGACAAAGGTGCGGTCGTCTTCAAGCTGGAGCAGGCAGGATTTGAAGTCCTCGAAGGCGGCTGGTCCAACGAGGTGCCCAAAGTCGGTCCGACCTGGCTCTGTGCCGTCGCTTATCGAAGTTCAGAAAAGAAGCCAGGCCTTTGGGTGGGCATGATGGAGAAGCCGACCACCGCAGAAGAGGTGATCAAAACGATGTACGAAGAGTTCCAAGCCTCCGGCGACGTCGAAGACCTGCCGCTGACCGAGTTCATGCGGCTCGCCGAACCGAACATCCTCGTTCTCGACCCAGAAGAGCAGGCAGACCTGAGACACCGCTCGAAAGATGACTGATCTCGAAATCGCGCAGTCTGCCGAGATTCAGCCGATCCAAGAGATCGCTGCCGAACTCGGCATCTCATCGGACAGCCTTGAGCCATACGGCCGATACAAAGCCAAGATCCCGCTCGATCTCATCGACGAGGAGAAGCAGAAACAGGCCAAGCTGATCCTCGTTACAGCGATCACCCCCACCAAGGCTGGTGAGGGGAAAACCACCGTCACCGTCGGGCTGACCGACGGATTGAATCAGATCGGCAAAAAAGCGTGCGCTGTTCTGCGTGAACCTTCGCTCGGCCCGGTGTTCGGCATGAAAGGTGGTGCGGCTGGCGGCGGCTGGTCACAGGTCGTGCCGATGGAGGAGATCAACCTCCACTTCACGGGCGATTTCTCCGCGATCGAAAAGGCAAACAATCTTCTCTCTTCTCTGATCGACCACAACATGCAGAGTCGGTCGCGCACCCTCGGCATCGACCCAAGACGGATCGCCTGGAAGCGCGTGATGGACATGGGAGACCGGGCCCTACGTGATGTTGTCCTCGGGCTCGGCGGCAGGACAGGCGGCATGCCTCGGCAGGGCGGCTTCGATATCACCGCGGCCTCTGAGGTCATGGCGATCTTCTGCCTTTCAGAAAGCCTGGCTGACCTAAAGAGCAGGCTGGCCAAAATCGTAGTCGGCCAATCGATGAACAAAGAGGCTGTCACCGCCGAGCAGCTTAACTCTGTTGGGGCGATGGCCGCCCTGCTCAAAGAGGCGATCCAACCCAATCTGGTCCAGACACTCGAAGGCAATCCCGCGATCATCCACGGTGGCCCGTTCGCCAATATCGCCCAAGGGACCAACACCGTTCTGGCGACCAAGGCCGGGCTCAGCCTCTGCGATTACGTCGTGACTGAAGCAGGATTTGGCGCCGATCTCGGCGGCCAGAAGTTCCTTCATATCAAGTGTGCGGCTTCTGGTCTGCAGCCCGATGCGGCCGTCGTTGTAGCAACAGTTCGCGCCCTTAAGCACCACGGCGGTGCAAAGCGTGATGAGCTGACAAATCCCAACGCAGATCTGGTCGAAAAGGGCTTCCCTAACCTGCAGAAGCACCTTGAAAACATGGCGCTGTTTGGCATCCCGGCTGTTGTTGCGATCAACCGATTCGGCACCGACAGCGATGCCGAGATCGAAAAGATCAAGAGCCTCTGTGCCCAAATCGGCGTGAAGGCTGAGGAGAGCCGAGCTTTTCTCGAAGGCGGCAAGGGTGCTGCAGACCTGGCCAAGATAGTGGCTGAGACAGCTGACAAACGAGAAGCCACGCTGAATCAGATCTATGAGCCAGATGCTCCGATCGTCGAAAAGGTGAGCTGCATCGCCAAGAAGGTGTACGGCGCCGGCGGCGTCAAGCTTGCTCCCGATGCGCGGCAGGACCTGAAGGACATCGAGCGGATGGGTCTTGACCGGCTGAATGTCTGCATGGCCAAGACGCAGTACTCGCTCTCCGACAATCCCGCACTGCTCGGCCGTCCCGAAGGCTTCAACATCTCGATCACCAGCTTCGAGATTGCAGCCGGAGCAGGATTCATCGTGCCGATCTGTGGGCATATCATGCGAATGCCAGGCCTTCCGAAGGTTCCTAATGCCGAGCGGATCGATATCGACGACGACGGCAAAATCAGCGGATTGAGCTAAGGTCCCGGGTTTCTGAAAACCTGACTGAACCAACCGCGTATCTTTGATTAGAGGCTGAAAATGGCATCGAACGAAGAAAAAACTTGGGCAATGTGGGCGCACCTGATCCCCCTGATCGCGTGGGCACTATCGCTTGGAATTGGCGGCCTGGTCGCATCGATCATTGTCTTGATGACAAAGGGCAAAGAGTCGAACTACGTTCGGATCCATGTCATTCAGCAGATGATCTTCCAGTTCCTTCTGCTGTTGGCCGGAATCGCTGCCTTCGCACTGAAAGCCGTTCTGATCGGCTATCTGCTCGTTCCGCTTGTTATCATCTCTGGCCTGGTGTTTCCAATTCTTGGCGCCCTGCGAGCCAAAGATGGACGCGAATACGCTCTTCCCGTCGCTGGACACATGGCGGCACGCTTGCGCCACTGATCTCTAAGCCAGCAGCTTCTTAAGGAATTGGCCTGTGTGGGAATCCGCACAGGCCGCAACGGTCTCCGGTGTTCCGGTCGCGATGATTTCACCGCCGCCGTCGCCCCCTTCAGGCCCCAGATCGATGATCCAGTCCGAGGTCTTGATCACGTCAAGGTTGTGCTCGATCACCAGCACCGTATTGCCCTGTTCAACCAGACGGTGGAGAACGGTCAGCAGGCGTCTGACATCTTCGAAGTGCAGTCCGGTTGTCGGCTCGTCGAGAATGTAAAGCGTCGAGCCGGTGGACCGCTTGCTCAGCTCTGAAGAAAGCTTGACCCGCTGAGCCTCGCCTCCAGATAGCGTGGTGGCAGGCTGGCCCATCCGCAGATAGCCGAGCCCTACATCGATCAGGGTCGCCAGCTTGCGGTGGATTTTCGGGATCGGTTCGAAAAAGGCTGTCGCCTCTTCCAGGGTCATCTCAAGCACATCGGCAATCGACTTGCCCTTGTACTTAACCTCGAGCGTTTCTCGGTTGTAGCGTCGGCCCTGACACACCTCGCACGGGACATATACATCCGGCAGGAAGTGCATCTCGATCTTGATAATCCCGTCGCCGCGGCACGATTCGCACCGCCCGCCCTTGACATTGAAGCTGAAGCGCCCTGGCTTGTAGCCGCGCATTTTGCTGTCCGGCGTGAGCGCGAAGAGCTGCCGAATCTGGTCAAACGTGCCGGTGTAGGTGGCAGGGTTGGACCGGGGCGTGCGGCCGATCGGGCTCTGGTCGATGTCGATGATCTTGTCCAGCTCTTCGACACCTTCGATCGAGTCGTGCTTTTCCCAGGCGCCGCGGGTGCCGTAAACCTCGTACATCAAGCGTGGGTAGAGCGTGTCCTGAACCAGGGTCGATTTGCCGCTGCCGCTGACCCCTGTGACGCAGACAAACAGACCGAGCGGGATCGCGACATCAACCTGTTTCAGGTTGTGCCCCGTGGCTCCTCGCATCACGATCCAGTCTGCCGACATGAGGGTGAATTCTACTTGAGGAGACAGGCCGACTTGGGCCAACATCGAGTCTCTGTCGCCTGAACTCTCACCATGTGCTAACTTGAAGGCAGGATGTCTGAGCTGCATCGACTGGCGAGGCAAGGGGATATTGAAGGGCTGGAAGAGTTCTTCGAGACAGTCCCCGACGCCAGGTCGCTGGTCAATGAAGTCGATGATCAGGGCGGGACGCCTCTCTACTACGCTCTCGACAAAACGTCTCCGAACAGCAGAGTCGTCGAGATCTTGCTGAAAAACGGAGCAGATCCCAAGTTCGCCAAAGTCGATGAGATTCCACCGATAAGCGACTTCGTTGACTCCGCCGCAGACGGGATGAGCGACTTTGCGGAATCCCTCGGAATCAACCTTAACTTCGACAAGTTCAAAGGCGGTATGCGCCACGAACAGCCGGTCATCAAATTTGCGTTAAAACACGGAGATCTCGAGATCATCAGGCTCATGCAGGCGCACGGGATCGACCTCTGTTACGAAGACAAGAACGGCTACACCGCGCTGCTCGATGCCGTGCATCGAGACAATGACGCGCCCGAAATCATCGACTTTCTGGTCAGCCAAGGAGCACCGACCAACACAAAGTCATCGTACGGCGAAACGGCGATTGTCAGCGCTTACCGGCTGAGCCATTTTGGGATGGTCGAACGGCTGATCGAGGCAGGCACAGACGAATCTCCCCTGAAGTGGACTCCCCTCCACCGGGCTGCCGCATTGGGAACGCTCGATGAGTTTGAAGAAGCATTGCACCAGGCACAGAGTTTAGAAGTGCCCGACTGCTGCGACCAGACGGCGCTCCATATCGTTTTGGCAAAGAGCGACGAGGCCAAATTCGATGCGATGATCGAGAAGATTGAAGACCTGCAGAAGTTTGGTCCAGGGACTCCACCGCTGCTGAAGTTTGCTGTTGCGTCAGGCCGACGCACGATGGTCAAGAGGCTGATCGAGCTTGGATGCCCAGTGGATGCCACAGACTACATGGGTGATACGGCGCTCAAAACGGCCGCTGAGAAGGGCAGCCACGCTCTCGTGCGCGATCTGCTGAATGCCGGTGCCGATCCCAATATTGGCGGATGGTCCGACGGAATGATCGACTGTGCCAAAGACCGCAAAACGATCCTGGCGCTCCTTGCCGGCGGAGCAGACCCGGCGGGGCTGCGGAATGAAGGCAGGCGAACCCTGCTCGGGCTCGGCGAGCCGAAGAGCGATGAACTGCATTCCTGCTCGAAGGAGGAGTATCTGGCTGAGCGTTACTACCGCCCCGGCAGGTCGAATCCTGAGGAGATGTCCGATCCGTTCCGCCTGGCCATGATCCGGGCCGGCGGCAACGCCTACTGGGCAAGGCAGCACTTTCACGACGATCCTGATTTCGGCTGCAAGATAGCTGATCAAGCCGATTGCGTCTGGTGTTTCGAGCGGTTTGGCCAGAGCTTCACGGTGATGCCGGACGACCGCACGATCCTGATCGCGGGCGAACATGAGGACAGCTATGACCCAGATTTCTGCATCTACAACGATGTCAGCGTGTTCCACCCGGATGGTGAGATCCAGGTGTTTGGCTACCCGCTCAAGACCTTCGAGCCGACCGATTTTAACACAGCCACGCTCGTCGACGACAGCATCTATATCATCGGCGGGCTCGGCTACACCAAGCAGCGCCGAGGCCCGATCCCGGTCTACCGCCTCGATACCACCGACTACTCTATCGAGAAGCTGAAGACGAGCGGCGATGTCCCGAGCCGGATCTTTGAACACCGGGCGAGTCTGCTCGACGGGACGAGGATCCGGATCGAAGGCGGCAAGGCGATCTCATACAAGCGGCTGAAAGAGAAGCACGGGCGGAACGACGGCGTGTATGAACTCGATCTGGCTGATCTGACCTGGACTAAGCTCGGCTGAGACCAAAACCCGTAAACTAGCGCCCGGCGATGGCGCAGTATTCGAGTCAAGACGAGCTGAGGCAGGAGCTGCGCTCATGGATCGCGCAGTTTGCGCCGCTGATCGAGCCCGCGGCAGGCGAGACGGCGGATGTCAAGCGGGCGAAGCTCGACACGATCCGCGAGCTGCGCCGACAAGGCAGCGGGCTCAACATCCGCACAGGCATCCTAAGCGGCCCCGAAGATGCAGAAATCGTCGACACATTCAACAAGGCCTGGCATGAGCTGGATGACTTGGAGCGTGAGACGAGGCGGGCCTTGGCGAACCTCTCCCCCGGCGACCCAGACAGCGAGGTGAATATCGCCGAGGTGCGCGAGAAGATCGAACTGCGCGAAGCGCGGGAGGAGGTCGGGCTCGAGCCGCAGGATGTCCCCTCCGATGTCCTGACGGAGTTCATCTCGCCACCTCAGGTCGGGCAAGGCTGTTTTCTGGGCGTTTTTGCGCTCGGCTGGAACGGGTTCACGCTCTTCCACATGATCTTCATGATCGGCGGCATGTGGAGGTCCTTCGGGCCGATTGCGCTTCTGATGCTCCTCTTCTATTCGATCTTTTTTGCCGTCGGAGCTTTCATGGCTTGGGCCGCATTCAATTCGATGGCTTCGGTCTATTTTGAGCTGAATGGGACGACGCTGACGATCATCCGTAAGCTGGCTGGAAAGACGTTTGAGAAGCGGTTCGAGATCGACCCGAACACGCCAGTTGTGATGGCCAGCCCGAGCTTTGGGATTCAAGGCAAAGGCGGAGACACGCCCGAGCAGATCACTTTTAAGGGTGCAAACGGCAAGCCGATTCCGGTCGGAACCCCACCGCTCGACTCCGATCGTGACAAAATCATCTCACGGATCAACGCCTACCTGGCAATGCTCCGCTGAGGGGATTGACGGGTGGAGCTGCCAACTGATCGAGAACAGATCATCGAACAGATCGATGTCTGGAAGGCGAAGCTGAACGTCCATAAGGAGCTGTCGCCAGAGCTGAAGGCCGAAGGTCAAGCCCTCGCATTGATTCTGGATGGTCACGATGTGAGGCA
>JALGXY010000312.1 GCA_029824495.1 Fimbriimonadia bacterium | reverse complement strand
AACCCGATGAGAGGTTCGGTCTGATGACTCTGGTCCCTGACGACATGAATGCTGCCCTTGGCCCGTACGCTTCTATAGAAGGGAATCCAGATTGGATCAGATGTTCGCACGATGCGGTGGTCATGGTCAACCTCCAAGTTCTTGGAGCCCGACAGCACCCAGCCAGGGCCCATGACTCTGTTTACACCGGATTCTTCAAACTGGCTCGGAGAGTCAGCGCCCGCTCGAACCACCGCTTCAAAGACTGGACTCCCATAGGTAGAGCAGACGAGGAACTCCTCGAATCCATCGATTGTGCCGTCAGTGTCAACTTCAACTTGACCTGGATTCTCACTCCATTCCAGTCGCCCTGGACCTTCATGGTGGACCAGAATATTTCGCCCACGATGATCGATATAAAGTGGGGCATCATCCCCGTCGAAGAGCCAGGCTTGAGCCGGATTGCCATCTGGACTGATCACGGGATGAGACATCGATTCCTGATGTTGGCACAGGGCCTGAGGTGTGCGTGTGCCGCAGGTACTCTCGGCATCAATGCCAGTCACCGAAGATCAGGTTTTGGACGCGCTGCGTTCCGTTGAAGATCCCGATCTCCACCGCGATATCGTCGCCCTGAATTTTGTCAAGGATGTCGTGATTGAAGACGGAACAGTTTCCTTCAAAGTCGAGCTGACCACCCCTGCCTGTCCGGTCAAGGACATCCTGCAGCAGGAGGCTCACGATGCCGTCGCTGCCCTGGATGGAGTCGACAAAGTCAACGTTGAGATGACAGCTCGGGTGATCGAAAGAGGTCCTGCTCCTGAGGATCTGCTGCCTGGCGTCAAACAGGCGATCGCGATCGCCAGCGGAAAGGGAGGAGTGGGCAAGAGCACTGTGACCGTAAATCTTGCAGCGGCCCTTGCAGCGACAGGAGCGAAAGTCGGCATCCTCGACGCCGATGTCTATGGACCGAGCATTCCTCTGATGATGGGCTGCGAATCTGAGCGCCCACTCTCGCGTGACAAGATGATCATTCCGATCGAGCGGCACGGAATCAAAATGATGTCGATCGGTTTCCTGATTGAAGAAGGACAGGCCGTCTTGTGGCGTGGACCGATGGTGGCGAGCACTGTCAAACAGCTCTTGACCGATGTGGACTGGGGAGAACTCGACTATCTGCTGGTCGATCTGCCTCCCGGTACTGGCGATGCGCCAATGTCCTTGGCTCAGCAGGCGCCTCTGGCTGGTGTCGTGATAGTCTCGACTCCTCATTCGGTGGCTGCGAACATCGCCGGAAAATCAGCCGCTCTCTTTCGCAGGCTGAACGCTCCAGTAATTGGAGTGGTCGAAAATATGGCTTCTGCTGTCTGCCCCGAGTGTGGAACCGAGACCAGGATCTTTTCTGGCATGGCAGGAGACGCACTTGCAGAAGAGCTGGGAGCACCGTTCCTCGGTTCTGTTCCGCTCGATCCCGCCGTAGGTCAATCCTCAGAGAATGGTGAGCCGAGCGTAACCTATGCGCCCGATCGCCCCCAGGCTAAGGCATTCAATGAGATCGCCGGTCGCCTTGCTCAGCAGATCAGCATTCGAGCGATCACTCAGCCAGCCGAAGAAGTTGAGCTTAAGCCTGCCGACTGACTTTAGTAGAGGTTAGGGAAAAAGGCTGCCAAGAGCAGACCGTCCCCATCATCCTTCTTCTTGACAATCGGCTTCTGTCCGACCCATTTCGCCGGCACCTGCCTGGGGCGCTGCTCCGGGTAGTCCTTGCCCGATTCTTTGACCATCTTCTCAAGATTCTCGATTCGGCGCGTGGTGTCGGGGTGGGTTGAGCTCCACTCCTCTGGGCTCTTGCGGCCAGAGGCTTCGCGGCTCTCATCAAGCTTCCTAAAGACATCGGCCATTCCGAGCGGGTTGTAGCCCAGCTCTTCGACCATGCTGAAGCCGAATCTGTCTGAGTCGGACTCGTGTTCCCGTGAGTTGGGAAGCGTGAATATGACAGTGTCGGCCACGCTGGCCAGGTCAAAAACGGTGTCGTTGGCACCTAAAAGCAGCAGAATCGCCGTGATCCCCAGCTGCCTTTTCTGCTGTCTGGCATAGGCGCTCGCCCAGTGCTCTCTATGGATATGGACGATTTCGTGACCCAGGATTCCGGCCACCTGATCTTCTGTTTCGAGCTGATTGAGCAGTCCTGTATAGAAGAAGATAGGCCCGCCTGGAAGCGCGAACGCGTTGATGTCGTCGCTCTCAATAACATCGAAGGAGTATTCAAACGGCTTTTTTTCTCGCTCCTTCTCACGGATTGTGCCGAGCAGAGCTTCGCCAAGACGGCGTAGCTCGATGACGCGTGGATCGGTATCGGGAAGGACCGTCTGCTCTTTGCGAATCGACTC
>JALGXY010000311.1 GCA_029824495.1 Fimbriimonadia bacterium | reverse complement strand
GGTGCTGCGTCTAAAGCAGACTTTGTCGTCCCGATCGACGAGATCAACTTCAACAGGGACATTCGCCCGATCCTGTCTGATCATTGCTGGCCCTGCCACGGCCCAGACAAAGATGCGGTAGCAAAGACCGGCGGGTATCGGCTCGATATTGAAGAGGAAGCCAAAAAGGACCTGGGCGGCTACTTCGGCATCAAGTCTGGAAGCATCGAAGACTCGATGATGGTCAGTCGGATCGATCCAGAGATTCCTGAGCTGAGCATGCCGCCACCAGATTCGAACATCAAGCAGCTCGACAAAGAGCAGGTGGCGATGCTCAAGGCCTGGATCAGTCAAGGCGCCAAGTATGAAAAGCACTGGGCGTTTGTTCCGCCTTCGACGCCTGATCTGCCCCAGGTCTCTGACCGACTCTGGGTTCACAATCAGATCGACAGATTTGTTTTGGCTGGGCTCGATGCCAACCAGCTCACACCGGAGCCTGAGGCAGATAAAACGACGCTGATTCGTCGGGCAACACTTGCTCTGACCGGCCTTCCGCCAACGCCATCCGAAATTGAAGACTTCTTGGCTGACAAGACTCCTCGTGCCTACAGCAGTCTTATCGACCGGCTGCTCGACAGCCCTCGGTATGGTGAAAATCAAGCAAGATACTGGCTGGATGCTGTGCGCTACGGCGACACTCACGGCTATCACCTCGACAACGAGCGCACGATCTTCCCCTATCGAGACTGGGTTGTCAGAGCGTTCAACGATGATCTTCCCTTCGACGATTTCACACGCTGGCAGATGGCCGGCGACATGCTTGAGGAACCCACCACAGATCAGCTGATCGCGACCGGCTTTGTCCGAATGAACCCGACCACGAACGAAGGCGGTTCAATTCTGGAGGAGGTCGACGCCAGAAACATCTTTGATCGGGTTGAGACGACGAGCACGATCTATCTTGGGCTGACGATGACCTGCACCCGCTGTCACGATCACAAGTACGACCCGCTGACTCAGGAGGACTACTTCAGCATGTATGCCTTCTTCAACAGCACGACGGACAACCCGATGGACGGCAACATCCAGCTGCCCGGACCCGTGATCAAAGCGCCGACGCCTGCTCAAGAGAAGACCTTGAAGGCGCATGAAGCGCGGCAGGAGGCGATCGAAAGCACTGTCGGCTTCTCTCAGGTCCAGGCCTGGATCGACAGCGAGCCGACGTCGCAAGTCACCTACGGCACATGGGAGAAATCAGGGGTCTATACAGCCGCTTCATTCACCGCTGCTCACAACACAGTTTTTTCGGCTGAACCGGGCGGCGACGGCAAAGATGTCGTCTGGAAGGCGGAGAAGATCGAGCTGGGCAAAGGCAAAGCTGCTGTCGTTGGAAAAGACAACGCTTCGGTCTACATCCGAACGACGATCACAGTCGACAAGGACCAAGAGCTGGAGATGCGGCTCGGCAGCGACGACGCGATCAAGGCATGGGTCAACGGCAGCCTCATTCATAACAATGAGGTCGCAAGAGGGCTCACAGCTGACGCAGACAAAGTCGTTGTGAAGCTCACTTCTGGGTCGAACAAAATCGTCTTTAAGGTGACAAACGGAGGAGGCCAAGACGGCTTCTACGCTGCGTTTGGCGACAAGCGAGGCGAATCGATATCCAATGCAGCAACCCTGCTGAAAAATGTGAATCGCACGCCAGAGCAAGACCTGGCTCTCCGCCGCATCTACCTGATGAACGGGCCGGGGACCAAGGCGAACACCGAATGGCGAGAGGTCAATAAGAACAGACTCGATCTCCTGGCGACGATCCCCTCGACTTTGATTGCCAAAGAGAAGCCGGAGCCGAAACCGGCGTTCGTTCTTCATCGCGGTGAATACGATCACCCCAGGCATGAGGTCAAACGGGAGATCCCGGTCGTTTTGGGAACGATGCCGGAAGACCTCCGGAGAGACCGAATGGGGCTTGCAGACTGGCTTCTTGACCCTCAAAACCCTCTGACAGCAAGAGTTTATGTCAACCGAGTCTGGCAGCAGCACTTCGGTGTTGGACTGGTCAAGACGAGCGAGAATTTTGGTGCTCAGGGCGAGTGGCCCAGCCATCCTGAGCTGCTCGACTGGCTCGCTCGAGACTTTGTCGACAACGGCTGGTCTGTCAAGAGACTGCACAAGCAGATCATGACAAGCGCCGCCTATATGCAGACCTCATCGGCACCTTCTGAAAAAGTGATGGCCGACCCTGAGAACAGAATGATCAGCCGCGGGCCTCGCTTCCGCCTCTCCGGAGAGGTCATCCGTGACCAGGCTCTCTACGTTTCCGGCCTTTTGATCGAAGATGGCGGAGGCAAAGGCGATAAACCGTATCAGCCTCTGGGGCTCTGGAAGGCT
>JALGXY010000310.1 GCA_029824495.1 Fimbriimonadia bacterium | reverse complement strand
CTGCCGATAGAGCGTGGCAGCTTTGTGAACCTGCAGCGCCCAGGCATTTCTGGATCGGTACATCAGGGTCAGGCTTCGGCCATCAATGGTCTGCGGCACAAGGAAATCTGGCACCCAGGTCTGGTTGACGCTCGTGGCCATATAGGCCTGGAAGCCGGCTGTTCCCGGATCAATGTCCTGGAACGTCAGTTTTCCGGTTCGTCTGTCAACGGTCCAAGCGCTGTTGGGATCGCCGTCAACTCCGCCGATGACACAGCTCATGGTGTCCATATCGACGAGCATCGAGTCGTAGTAGCCGATGTCCCCGTTGGGCAGAACAGACTCCATCGGCAGGCCGGCGTAGTCTCGGCCGTCAACTTCAGGGGAGCCCATCGAAATGATCGAATTGTGGGTCAGCTTTACGTTGCGGTCGCCAGTTTCTGGGAGGCGGACGTCGTCTTTGATGACGCCCCAGTCAAGAACCGTGTAGTCGACATGCAGCCGAACAGGTGAACTGACTCCTGAGGAGGACCGAACTTTGAGGCCCTGCGCAGATGGATTCACCTGCAGAGCACCAAGATTGTTCGCAAAAACCTTGTACTGGTACGGCTGGAGCGGATTGAACGGATCGGCAGTGGCGACCTCTTCAAACATTCGCTGGACTCGAACAGAGCTGAGGTCAGCTCGCTCAAAGTCGGCAGGCGAGTAGCTGCTTGCGGTCGTCTGATAGAAACCGGGAATAGCGACCAGGTCTCGGAGATTGACAACGAGATAACCGCCAGCCCGCACCACGGTGGTGGCAGGTGCTGTTGTTGGGTCTAGCTGAATGATCAGGCTCTGGACATCTCGATTGCCGCCAGGTGACTGGATGAAGGCAAAGCTGATGCGAAGCGGCAGATTCGAAGAGTCTGCAACCCAGATTTGATCTTGATTCGGGAATGGGCTGAAGGTGCCGTTTCGAGCATCTTCGGCTGCTACCGTATAGAATCTGTGATCGCCGGCAGGCAGAACAGGATCGGGCCGCTTGGCATCTGAGCTTCCTGTGAAGCGCAGGAAATCGTTGCCGTAGACCGTAAGCTGACCAGGGAGTGACCGACCAGTGCCGGCATCGAATTCAACTTCGATCGGACCAAACAGAAGTCTGATCAGGCTGCCATTTCCAACGCCGCGCCCGATCGACCAGTTCTCACCGATGACTCGCCGGAAGTGGTTGGCGCCGCTGACGCCAGGCCAGGCACCGATCGCACCAGAGCTCGTAACAACCTGTCCATCAGCCTGAATCTGTCCAGTGCCGCCGTTGGTGTCGGGCATCAGATGACCAAAGCTTCGGCCAGGGTCAAGGACGAAAGCGCCCGGGCCCACGACAGTAACAGCACCGATATGTTCGGGCAGATTGTCTGCACGAGCGCTCAGCTCTTCGAGTTTGGCGTGGTTCTGAGCTCCAGCGACCAGGTTTCCTGACGTGGTTCGGATCAAGCCGAGCCCGAGAGGGAAAGCCTGAAGAAGCGCCAGAATGCCGACAAGCAGGACCACAATCGCAACGAGCACCTCAATCAATGAGGAGCCGCGGGTCAGCGATTTTCGTTTCTGGGCAGCACTGGTGATCATATCGTCTTATTTAGGGTCGGCCATGGCAGTCGAAACTGCGGGTCAGGGCAGGATTCTCCAAGACCTTTCGGAAATGGCTCGTGAATCGTAGGCT
Source organism: Fimbriimonadia bacterium (assembly GCA_029824495.1). GTDB lineage: Bacteria > Armatimonadota > Fimbriimonadia > Fimbriimonadales > Fimbriimonadaceae > JALGXY01. Next base: position 699 of record JALGXY010000310.1, on the reverse strand, counting down.
TTGGCTGAGCCGCCAACGAAGAGAACGATATCGTGTCGGCCTGTGACCGGCGCTTTATTCTCGTCGTATTCGCGGTAGAAACTGTTCCAGGTGACCACCGTGTTCTCCGGCGGATCGAGGTAGCCGAGCTGGCGCGGGTCGTCCATGGCGCTGCCGAGGCTTCCTGGTGAAGTTTCAAGATCAACTCCAACACCCCAGTAGGTCCAGTTCAAAGCGTAGCGGCGTTCCATTCGTGGCGGGCCACCAGGCACCTGAACCATAGCGACATCGTAGCCGCTGACTCGGTAGAAATAGGCTTCCGTGTCGCAGAGCGGGCTGCTCATGACATACCCGTTTCGGCAGACGTTTGAACCTGGACCATACGCCTGACGTGCGCCGGCAGGATCATCCAAAACTCCGTCGCCGTTGAGATCGAGCACGGCGCCCGAACCGACCGCTCGTGCGTCGGCATTGGGATACTCAGCAGTGGTTGTGTCGTACAGAGACTCGTGGCTGATCTTGGGCTGGAAAGTCGCCATTGCGCCTACGCGTCGCGGATACAGGAACGATTTAATCTCGTTGGCAGGCATAACATTGCCTGCATTCGGCCCTGAAGTGTAGAGGGTGACATAACCCAAAAGAGCTGGAGGGTAGGCGCCCTGATCAGCTCGGTAGAGTTGAAGCGCCGCCCGCAGCTGGTTCATGCTGGAGATGTCGCTG
>JALGXY010000309.1 GCA_029824495.1 Fimbriimonadia bacterium | reverse complement strand
CTCGTCATCACCTTCTGCATAAAGGCTGGATAGGCATCCTTGCAGACCTGGGCGCGAACGGTCTGAACTGCAGGGCCCTTGCCCGTGCCGACCTTGCGGGTGTGAGTGAGAGTGAAGTCGGTCGTGACCGCCATCTGCCCTCCGAGGGCGTCGACCTCTCGGGCGATGTGTCCTTTTGCGGGGCCGCCGATGCTGCAGTTGCAGGGCAGGTGGCCGATCCGGTCGATCTTGAGGGTGAGACAGAGCGTTCGACACCCAAGCCGCGCTGCGGCGAGGGATGCTTCTATGCCGGCATGGCCGGCACCGATAACAACAAGGTCGAACTGTTCCACGGAGAGCCGAAGAGTGTACCGAGGTCACTCAGAAGCGAGCGGGTCGACCTCGACTTCGCCTGGCTTGAGCACGCCTTCGCGGCGGCTCAGCTCCTCAAGCCCTGGCAGGCCCGAATACTTGTCGCCGGGCTCTCGGATCTTGGCGTACTCGCTCTCGCGGCGCTCGACATCGAGCCGCGCAGCATCATTAAGCTCGTTCTGGACTCTCAGCTGCTCCCAAGGCCCACGGCTCAGCAGGATCGCTCCCACCGCGAGGGCTGTCGCTCCTGCCAGCCAGAATAGGGTGCTGCGCTTCATACGGTCTGCACCAGAATCATGTTGGTCGAACCGGGCGACCCAGCCGGATAACCAGCGGTGATCACGACCTCTTCTCCACTCTTAAGGAGGCCGCGCCGTTCGAATTCGTCACAGACGTGTGTGATCGCGGTCTCATCTTCTTAGGCCGATGTTTGCTCACCAAGCGAGGCGTGAGACCGCTCGTCGAAGTTGTAACAATCGCCTTTGCTTTGATCGCATCCGCCAGGCTGACCGCAGCTTTCGCAACCTCCTCAGTCGACTTTTCCTGTGCCATAGAGCGGTGCTGTATCGCAAGCCCTTGGTCGAATTCCATGATCTTCTCGGTCTTCACCGAGATCCGGTCCATCACCTTGACGGCCTGGATCGGATAGTCCCCCGCAGCAGTCTCTCCGCTGAGCATAACGGCATCCGTACCGTCGAGGATGGCGTTGGCAACATCGCTCGCTTCGGCCCTCGTTGGCCGCGCCACCTTGACCATGCTCTCAAGCATCTGCGTGGCCGTGATGACCGGTTTTCCTGCTAACGAACACTTGTAGATGATCATCTTTTGAGCAGCCGGAACATCTTCGATGTCCATCTGGAGCCCGAGGTCTCCGCGCGCCACCATAATCACATCGCTCTCTGCGATGATGCTGTCGATCTCCTTTAGCGCTTCGCGGGTCTCGATTTTGGCGACCAGCCGGATGTTCGGCGCCTTCTTCTGAATCCGTCGGCGCAGCTCTTTCATATCGAGAGCATGGCGAACGTAACTGAGCGCGATAAAATCTGCTCCAACGGCGATCGCTTCATCGATATCGGCGATGTCCTTGTCGCCCAAAGCCGGGACATCAAATGACTTGCCGACCAAAGTGATGCCTTTTCGAGAATGGATGATGCCGGAGCTGATCACCTTGACCGTGCACTGATCGTTCTTTCGGCTGGTGACCTTCAGCTCAACCTCACCATCACCCAGCAGGATCCGGTCGCCCTTGTCCATCGCATCCCAGACCTCATCTGCAGCGAGGGGGATGGTCGAGCCCTCCTTCGGGCCAATCGTGATCGTCTTGTTCAGGTCGACGCGAACACCCTCTGGAGGCAGAAGACCGATTCTGAATTTCGGGCCCTGAAGATCGACGAGAAGACCGATAGGCGCGACCTCCGTGCTGGAGGCTCGCACCCAATCCGCGAGCTGCCTGCGGGTCTCCCAGTTTCCGTGACTGCAGTTGAGCCGAGCCACATTCATCCCAGCACCGGCAAGCTGCTGAACTTTGGCGGCCGTGGCCGTAGCCGGGCCGAGCGTGCAGACAATTTTGGTGCGGCGTTTCATTTTCGGCTCACTTTCAGGACGTCAGAGCAGAGTCTACTGCCCTTTGCACTCGGCCCAATACTTCTCGAAGTCTGTCGTCAGCGATTCGATAACCTCGAAGCCGCCTTCCCAGAATCTGCGATCGGCCAGATCAACATCCAGCCTCTGCATCAGCTTGACCGGCTCTTCTTTGCCGCCAAGCTTCAGCACCTCAAGATACTTGTCGGCAAAGCCTGGCCCTTCTGACTTGGCTTTCTGATAGAGCGCCAGGGTCAGCAGCTCGCCGAACGAGTAGGCGTACACATAGAACGGAGCAAAGAAGAAGTGTCCAACATAGAGCCACCAATGGGCGTGCTGATCCTTGAGGCTCACACTGTCCTCGAACATCGACTGCATCTCCTGCTGCCAGAGCTCGCGGAACTGTTCTGGAGAGAGCTCGCCCTGCTCGCGGCGAAGTCTGTGGCACTGCTGCTCAAACCGGAACATCGCAGCCTGGCGGTGGACCGAAGCAAAGATCCCCTCTAGCTTTTCGCCATAGAGCGCGGTCTTGTCCTTTGCCGATGCTGACTTGGTGATCTCTTCGAAAACGAGCATCTCGCCGAAGATCGAAGCGAGCTCCGCCAATGGAAGAGTCCCGTGGAAGTTGAAGTAGCTCTGGTCTCGGCTGACAGAGGCATGAACGCCGTGTCCCAGCTCGTGAGCAAGCGTCATGACGTCGGACAGCTTGTCCTGGTAGGTCTGCAGGATCACAGGGTGGGTGTCAGGCGTGCAGTAGCTGCAGAAGGCACCGCCGCGCTTGCCGTCTCTAGGCTCAGCGTCGATCCAATCCTGGTCGAAAAACTCCTCCGCCCGATCAGCCATCTCTTGGCTGAAGGCGCCGAACGACTTGAGAACAATCTCCTTAGCCTCGGCCCAATCTACGGTCTGTTTGGCTTCAAAAAGCGGTGCATACCGATCGACGTGGGTCAGTTCGTCAAGACCGAGGATCTCCTTCTTGACCCTGTAATAGCGGGCGACAACATCGCTTCGCTCTCTGCAGATCTGCATCACCAAATCGACAATCTCGCTGGTCAGCTCATTGGCCAAGTGACGAGAGTTTTCCGGCTCATCCTGCCCTCGCAGGCGATCTTCGAGCGCCTTGTCAGCGAGCAGGGTGTTGTAGATAAAAGCGATCGTCTTCTCGACTGTCAAGAGGCCGGCCGAGAAGCAGTCGGCAGCAGCCTGCCGCTCAGCTCG
>JALGXY010000308.1 GCA_029824495.1 Fimbriimonadia bacterium | reverse complement strand
ATATCGCCCGCCCCACTCAGAACAACATCGGCCGTCTTCGACTTCAGATCTGAGGCCTCGATGTCACTCGCGCCGCTGGCGGTGATATCAAGGCGGTCAACTGAACCTGAGATATCGAGGTCACAGGCTCCGCTGATCACCAGTTCGAACTCTTCAGAATCGACGCCTTCGACCTCAACATCGGCCGCGCCGCTAATCTCAAGAGCTCGAAGCTCCTTCATCGTGATGTCGATCTTAAGATCGCCATTGCCGCCAAAGAAGCCCGTCGATTCATGGTCGATGATCAGAACGCCGTCGACGACTTCGGTGGTCAGACTCTCGACCACTTTTTCGGCGCCTCTGACGTCGATTGTCTCCTCATCTCCGATCGTGATGCTGATGTCTGCTGCGCCGCCGAATTCGACCGAATGAAAACCGGTCTCGCTGATCGTGGCAGCCTTGACTGGGCCGAGGCTGACAACACACCCCATGAGGGTGCCAATGGCGAAAATGGAGGCGAGTGCCTTTACTGCAAGCTTCATGATGATGCTCCTGCCTCTCTTCACGGAAGAGCGTCTGCCGGGATGCAGCCGGCTAGGACCCGGTGATCCGCAGCATCTCGCGGCCCATCGCCTGGCCGATCAGCCAGTAGGTCTCAGCATTGCTGTTCCAGTGATAGCCTTGCCCTGTGGGTGAATTCTCTTTTTCTCGCCAGAAGCTCTGTGTCTTCACAAAGCCGACGCTCCCATTCCATTCGTAACGGCGGGTGGCAGCGGCTTGAGCGCGCATCAGCTTCAGAGCACGAGGGTGCTTTTCTGTCAGGCCGGTCATGCCCGATTCAGCGATCACAAAAGGAAGACCTGGGGCATCAAGATCCTTGCGGATATCCCGAATAAAACGGATCATGTTGACCTCGTACTCGTCGACGAATGCCTGGTTGACACGGTCGTTCCAACCCTGGTGCCAGCCAAAGCCAGCCAGCTCGACCGGTCTGCCATTCCAGCCCTTGTCTCTCACACTGGTCACGTGATCGATGAGCTGTTTATAGAAAGAACCGGTCGTGCCGCCCGCGCTGGGAGGACGGAAATCGCCGCCCAGGCTTTTGCCGCCCCAACAGACCTTGATCAGCAGAATCTTATCCTCCGCAACATCGCCAACAACATGCCCAAACCCGAGCTCTGGCCCGATATAGCCTTCGCGGTGACCATAGCCTGGCCGCAATGCTCCCGAGCGATCGAGATACCAGATATCAACGTCGTCCCGTTCAACCATCAGCTGAGGCTTGTCTTTAGCAAACCACTCAAATGAACCCTGCCCTCCATTTCGTTTTGGATCGGCCTTGACCATCCCATGGCCCTGCATATTCGACTGCCCAGCAAGAACGTATGCCTTGATCGGCTCTTCCTGAAGCGCTGTCACCAATAGCGAAAGAATCACATTTCACCTCTGAGGATCTCGCCCACCATCCTGATCGGAATCCGCCCGTTGCGCAGGATCGTGTCATGGAACCTCTTCTCTTGAATTTTGCCACTGTCGACCAGCTCTTTGCGAAGATCCCAAATCTGCCAACCGCCAACTAGATAGGCTGCCTGATAGAGCGGCGGGTACATGCCTCCGAATGATCGCCGGACCTCGCCTTCTGCTGTGCGTTGTTCGTGCTGGATGTCTTCGACCAGGAACTTGACTGCCTCTTCTGGCGACATCTGATTCAAATGAAACTTGAACGAGAAGATGACTCTGGCACAGCGGTGCATCCTCCACCAGAGGAAGCCGATTCGGTCCTCAGGCGTCATCGGAAAGCCCATGTCGTACAGCACGAATTCCCAGTAGAGCGCCCAGCCTTCAGTCCAGAAAGGTGTGCTGAACGGCCGCCGGTGCGTGCCGTATCGCGATGTCATATAACCCTGCAGGTGGTGGCCCGGAATCAGCTCATGCTGGACCGTGGCGCGAGAAAAGTGAATGTTGTTGCCGCGCATCGACATCAGCTTCTGCTCATGGGTCATCTCTTCGACCGGGTAGGAGACGCTGATCACTTCGCCGCCCGTGAAGAACGGCGTGATGAGCTGCCGCTGGGGGGACATCATCTCGATTCGCCACAGCTCCTTGCAGAGCTTTTCGATCGTGACAAGGTCATGTTTTTCGAGGAAATCGACCGCCTCTTGGGCAAGATCGCGAATCAGAATCGGCTGCTCGCCCGGCTCGACGTGCAGCATCTTCACAGCCTCCAGCGCCGCCTTCCAGTCATCGCCGTAGCCCATCTCATTTGAGGCCTTTCGCATCTCAACTCGAGAGCCTTGAGCAGCGCTTCGCGGCCGATCGGATCACCTGTGATCGCTTCAGGATCTTGGCTGGCCGCCAGATTCTTCTGCACCCATGAGCTGTACTCGACCAGGGCCTTATCGGCATCCTGGTACGGGCGACGGCACCACCATGAGAAGAGTGGGTGATAGGAGTCGTAGTGGTCAAACCAGCCTTTTAAGGTGCGTTGAAGAGAGCGCAATGCCCCAGCGGCTTTCGTTCCAGCAGCCTCATCAAGGCCTGCCTCCTTGGCAGTGGTTTTTGCCTTGTTGATCGTATCGGTCAAGGCTGTGAGCTTTTCTGCTGCCGCCTTCGGATCGATCTCTTCAATTCGACGCCGCTCGGTCTCAAGCTCCAATATCTGGCCTGCAAACGGAATGACGGGAGCGATTTCTGACCAGTGTTTGGCTGTCTGGTCGAGCTGAAAAAGCTCTCTGTTCAGGTCGTTCTTCATCAGGGTCAGGTCGACCTGATCCTGGAGCCCAAGGCTGCCGGGATCGAGTCGATTCAGCCTGGTCTGCCAGCCCTCAAGAAAAACCGTTACCTTGCGGCGTCGAGCATCGGAATACTGAAACGGCAGAATCCTATCGAGGCTGCGCAGGTCTGTGTAGCACCGCTCAATCAGCGGCGGCATGACAGGGGCCTGCTGAATCACGGCTAGCGGCAGAAGAGCGAACATACGCTCATTCTGCCACCAATCGTTTCGCCGGTGATACGGGCCGAATCAGACGTTGTCCGGAACCACAAACGGCTTTCGGTACTGCCGCTTCAGCCTGCTGTTTCCGGCGGAGCTCATTCGCCCGATAAACTTTTCTGAACCACCGTCGAACTGCAGTGCCGCTCCCTGCGTCAGCGGCACTCGCCGCAGATCCACGCCATTGTCCATCAGCCGTTCGCTGGCTCGCTGATAGGCGGCTTGAATGCCGTCTGACTCGTTGAAGATCGGCTGAAGCGAATCGGGCGACGCCGTCGACCC
>JALGXY010000307.1 GCA_029824495.1 Fimbriimonadia bacterium | reverse complement strand
GAGTTCAATCCACCACGGAGGTGGGACTGGACAAATAGATACGGTTCATGGTTTGGCGATCCCTCTGTCCCGTTTGTCAAGGGCTGCTTCAGCAAGATACCATTGGGAAGCGAAGTCTGTCGTCATGTGGATTCTCTAAGCATTGTTCAAACCGCAATGATCGATTCCGGCTACGTCCTGGCAAGACTAGAAAAACCTGTGACTCCAAAAGCGGATCCACGCCACCGCCGAGGAGAGCTCGAAGATACCGACCCATTTCTTCTGGCCGGTGCTGTACGGGAGACACTTGCAAATCTAGGAGGGCAGACATCGCTCACAGCCAAACCAGTCCCGGTTTCAGGATCAGGCGTCGAGTCCATTGTTCGAAGCCGGCGCAGACTCATAGACGCCAGGAGCTGGGCAACAGCGCAGGGGTTTTCCTACTCATACGACGCCAAGGCTTTGACCATCACAATGATGCAAGGAGAGATGGAGCTGTTTGCTCCCCTAGCCTCAAAGAAGCTGCGGGTCAACGGCAAGTGGGTCAAGATGGAGGACATCGTCTGCTTGAAAAACGACAAGGTCTACATGCCCCTCAAAGCGCTTGAGAAACACCTAGTGGATTCTTCTTCTTTCTGATAGATGAAACGGTCAACCCAACCGCAAGGACTCCACACAGATACAAGAACCAGTCGCCCAGCACCCGGTAGAGCGTCCAGCGCGGCTTGCCGACCCAGGCGGTGATCACCTCTTCTGTCCCAGATCCGGCCTCGGCCACAACGGCTCCGTTGGCATCAACCACCTGAGAATAGGCCGTGATATCGGCCCGGACGATCGGGAGGCCGAGTTCGGCGGCTCTAAACGGCGTATACGCCGCGTGCAGAGCCTGGATCGTGCCGTACGGGGCGGGCGGATCGAGCGTCGGCAGCAGAATCAGGTCCGGCTGATCTTCCCTAATGCCATCCCGCATCACTGCTGGAAACGATGAGTCGAAGCAGATATTGAGCCGAGCACGGTGTTCGCCAACGCTGACGGTGACCGCCTCGGTTCCGGCCGTGTGCAGATTCTTCTCCCCCGCGAACGGCTTGCGCTTGTTGTAGGCACCGATCTTCTCACTACCCGCAAACACTGACGCCGTGTTGTGCGGCATGTCCTCGGCCGAATCCTGATAGCTGGTCACAAATGGAGGTGAGCCAGAGTCCTTGCTGTACTGCTCGAGCACGGTTGTGTCGCCGCCCGCAGCGATCGAGCTCGCGCTCAGCTCTGGCCAGACGATAAAGTCGGGATCGACATCAAACGCAGACTCGTTCAGTGCGGAAAGCGTTTCGATGTCCTTAGCCTCTGTCTGGATGGCCACAACTCGGATCGCCTCCTCGCCCAGAGGGCTCACCTGCATCAGCGGAATTGCCATGCCCAGCGCCAGCACAGCCCCCGCCGCCAACTGTGTCTCTCGTTTCTGAAGCAGCATCACGACCGACAGGACGAACAGATAGACGAGGAACGAGACGATCCAGACTCCACCAACTGAAGCGAGCACCAGCGCCACTTTGCTCTGATGCAGGGGCAGGGCGATATGTGCGGGCAGAACCAGCAGCAGAATCGCCTCGAACAGCACCCCCCATGCGGCCAAGCAGACACACTTCTTGAAGTTCAGGTCTTTGACCTCGCCAACCACCCCGCTCAGCAGCGCGATCGCCAGACCGAACAGGAAGAAACCGAGGTAGTTCCACCCTGGGCTGCCGTCGACCATGCTCGGCTCGAGAAGCAGGCCGTACCGGCTTATGATTCCGGCCGTCATGACGGCCACCATGCCGCCGATAAATCCATAAGCGAACCCTTGACCCAGAGCCGCAAGCAGCAGCGGGATCAGCAGGACAAAGGCGAGCCACCCCTGCCCGACGGGAGGAAGCGCCATGTAGAACAGCCCTCCTGTGATGACAGAACCGGGGATCAGCCACAGTTTTCTCACTCAAAACCCTCTTGCCTGTCTGCTACGCCTACTATCACCAACTTGCTCAAGTGGCCCATTTGAAGTTCCGAGTAGGATAGACGCCATCTATGACACGCGCAGCGACAGCAATCTGCCTCGCCGCTCTAGCCGGAACCCTCACAGCTCAAACCTCCCCGATGGAGCAGTTTGGGAACAACCTGGGCGACGACTATTTCCTGGCCAACTACCAGCAGCTCACCGAGTACTGGAAGAAGCTCGACAAGGAATCACCCCGATTCAAGCTTGTTGACATCGGAACGACCGAAGAGGGCCGCACCCAGTACATGGCGATCCTCACTTCGCCTGAAAACCACAAGCGACTCGACCGGTACAAAGAGACCTCAGCCAAGCTGGCCCGAGGCCGTTATCTGGATCGATGGCGGCCTGCATGCCAACGCAGTTCTCTGCGCTCAGGTGCTGATGGAGACCGCCTGGCAGCTCGCCAGCCGCAATGACGACGAGACCAAGAGGATCCTCGATGACGTGGTGATCCTGCTGGTGCACGCCAACCCGGATGGCCACGACCTCGTCGCCGACTGGTACATGCGGAATCCCGATCCTCTGAAGCGGCAGAGCACAGGGATTCCACGGCTGTATCAGAAGTACATCGGCCACGACAACAACCGCGATTTCTTCGCCAGCACACAGGCCGAAAGCAAGAACATGAACCGCGTGATGTACCGAGAGTGGTACCCGCAGGTGATGTACAACCACCACCAGACCGCCCCGCGCGGCACGGTGATGTTTGCTCCACCATTCCGTGATCCGTTCGCCTATGAGGTCGATCCGCTTGTCCGCGTGGGACTCGATATGGTGAGCGCCGCAATGCACAACCGCTTCCTGCGTGAAGACAAGCCGGGCGTCACGATGAGAACCGGAGCACGCTACTCCGCCTGGTGGAACGGCGGGCTTCGCACCACGGCCTACTTCCACAACATCGTCGGCATCCTGACCGAAACGATGGGACACCCGAATCCGACCACTATCCCCTACGTCGAACGGCGGCAGCTGCCGCACGCTGACCTCCCCCTGCCGGTTGAAGCGCAGGAGTGGCACTTCCGGCAGTCGGTCGACTACTCAGTGACGGCGAACTACGCGATTCTCGACTATGCGAGCCGCTATCGCGAGACCCTGTTGCTGGATATCTGGCGCATGGGCAAGAATTCTATCGAGAAGGGCCAGCGCGATTCATGGGTTCCCAACCCAAGGCTGATCAAGGGCGCACGCTCTCTTGCTGACCAAAGGACACCGGAAAACCGGGATGCCCGTGCCTACATCATCCCCTCTGACCAGGCCGATTACGGCACAGCGACCAGATTTATCAACACGCTGATCGAGGGAGGCGTTGAAGTTCACCGGGCTCGGAGGTCATTTGCCCATGGCGGTGAGATCTACCCTGCCGGCAGCTATGTTGTGCGAAGCGATCAGGCGTTCCGGCCACATGTGATCAGCATGTTTGAACCGCAGGTCCACCCGGATGACATCCCCTATCCTGGGGCCGATCCGACAGCGCCCTATGATCTGAGCGGCTGGACTCTCGCCTATACGATGGGTGTCGAATTCGATCGGACTTTAGAGGCGTTTAATGTTCGGCTTGACTTGCTCAAAGATGTGGTGTCTGCAGATGCCGGTGAATTCTACAAGTCGGTCGCAGGCTATTCGATCGATGGGCGAGTCAACAACGCGTTTCTTGCCGTAAACCGTCTGATCAAGGCCGGAAAGAAGGTCTACCGGGTCACCGGTGAGGACAGCACTCTGCCGCATGGCTCGTTCTGGGTCCACGGCCAGGATGATCAGGTCGAGGAGATTCTGGACGAAGCGGTCAACAAGCATGGGGTCCGGGTTGAAGCGGCGCCCGACGCGAATTCAGGCATGACCGAGATTGGAACACCAAAGGTGGCCCTCGTTGACCGGTATGGCGGTTCGATGCCGAGTGGCTGGACCCGCTGGATTCTGGAGCAGTTTGAATTCGATTTCGACGTGGTCTATCCGCCTGAGATCGATACAGGGATCCTCGCAGATTACGATGTGGTCGTGATGGTCACCGGCTTTGCCCCTGGTGGATCTTCCAGGCGCCCAAGTCAAACGCCGACCCTCGTGCCCGACAAGTGGGTGGCGCGAATGGGAAGGATGTCTGAGGATAAGACGCTGCCTCAACTCAAGGCCTTTGCAGAAGCTGGCGGCACGATCGTCACGATCGGCAGCTCAACCCAGCTGGCGAATCAGCTTGGCCTGGCCGTTGAGAGTCACCTTGTTGATGATGAGGGCGAAGCCTTGACGCGGAGCGACTTCTTTGCTCCTGGTTCAGTGCTGCAGGTCAAACTCGACACCTCTCATCCGCTCGCTTTAGGCATGAAGGAGCACGCTGATGTGATCTTCTATTCCAGCCCGGTCTGGAAGATTGAAGGCGGCAGCAGACTCGCTTGGTACGATACGGCGACTCCGCTTCGTTCCGGCTGGGCGTGGGGCCAAGAGGCTCTGGAAGGCGGCACAGCCATGGCGACATTTGATGTTGGAGACGGCAGACTCGTTCTGTTCGGGCCAGAAATCGCGTTTCGGGCTCAGCCACACGGGACGTTTAAGCTGCTGTTCAACGCGCTCTATTGGTGATCGCCGATAACCCCCTCC
>JALGXY010000306.1 GCA_029824495.1 Fimbriimonadia bacterium | reverse complement strand
GAACTCATATCGGCTCATCGGTCGGTTGCCGCGATACAGGCCGTCCGGATAGCCGAACAGAACCTTGTTGCGAAGATTGGACAGAGCTTCGTAAGCCCAGTGATTGTCCGGAACATCTGGGAAGTTCTGTGCCATCGCCGGCGCTGCCAGCGACACGCTCAGAACCGCACCCAGTGCGTATTTCAGCATTTTCATTTTCATTAAACTGCTCGTGCAGGACCTCAGTTTTGGAGAGGCAGATTCAGGCGACAAAGTCCGTCTTCAGCCAGCAGAACATCCTTCGTTACCTGCGGCTTCGGTCGGGGTTGTCAGCGTGAAATCGTCCCTGCGTCAGCAAGCAACGGCACTCCATTGCCGCGCCTACCCTCTATGAATGCACATTTTTGGGTTCAATTTCAACCTAAACGAGCACCTTGTGACCGAAAAGTACAGCGAACAGGTCCAAACCTGAATGAAACAGCGCTTCGAGGCGTTTTTGAGGCCGTTCTTCTGGTGAAGCCTCAAGGTAGCATCCGCGCATGTCTGCTCAGCTCCTAGGCGCCCACATGCCGATCGGCAAGGGCCTTGGCCACGCGGTTCGCAACGGCCATAAGATCGGCTGCACCACCGTTCAGGTCTTCACCAATAATCCGCGCCAATGGGCCGCCAAACCGATCAAAGAGGAGACTGTCGAAGACCTTGCAGCAGCCATGCAGGAGACAGGCATCGATCAGGTGATCAGCCACGACACTTATCTTGTCAATCTGTGCGCCCCGAATCCCGAAACTCAGGCCAAGAGCATCGCCGCGCTAAAAGAAGAGCTCTGCCGATGTTCGCAGCTTGGCATTCCATTCGCGGTCAGCCATATGGGGGCACACATGAAGCTGGGCGAAGAGGTCGGGCTGAAGATCGTTGCTGAAAAAGCGAAGGAGGTGTTGGCAGATACTCCTGACGACGTCACCCTTCTGATGGAGACCACCGCTGGGCAAGGTTCGAGCCTCAACTGGCAGTTTGACCATATCGCCGCCATTCTTGACCAGACGGGCGCACCAGAAAGGCTCTGTGTCTGCCTCGACACCCGCCACATCTATGCAGCTGGCTACGACATCTCAACTGAAGATGGCTACACGAAGACCTTTGATGACTTCGAGCGGCTTGTGGGGATCGACCGGATCAAGGTGATCCACTGCAACGACAGCAAGAAAGAGTGCGGGTCACGCGTGGACAGGCACGACCATATCGGCGAAGGGCTGATGGGGATCACCCCGTTTCAGATGCTCGTCAATGACAAGCGATTCGAGCAGACTCCGATCATCCTCGAAACGCCGTCCGCAGATGACATGCATGAGGTCAATCTGAACAAGCTGAAGAGCCTGAGAAAAGATTAGCCCTCTAGTTTTTCGACACATCCCCCGATAAAAATACTGGGCTTCGGCCCTGGATGTGAAGACGATGTATACGCAATGCCTTGCCGACGAAGCGGCTGGCCCGATCGTGGCCCTGTGCAACAACATACTCTCGATCGACCCAAACAGCAAAGGTGCTCTCCAGACACTGATTCAGGTGGCATGGCACCGAGGAGAGTACACCGAGGTTGAAGCCCTTGCTGACAATCTGATTGAGCAGGATCCCAGCCGATCCGAATGGCGGTATTTCCGCGGATTCAGTCGTCTGGTTCGGGGTGCATCGCAGGAGGCTCGTGCCGACCTGATCACAGCGTATCTCACCTGCAAGAATGAGGATCTTTGCGAGCCAATCCGAGCAGCGATTCTCTCGGCAGAGGCCCTCGATGGCGACCCCCTCCCTCCTGCAGCCTACGTGGCAGCTTAACCAGAACAGAGAAGAGCCCTGCCGATCAAAAGATCAGCAGGGCTCTATTTTTTTGTTTGCAGAGAGTTACGAAATCAGGTGCTTGCCGACAACTTTCTGAACGCCGCCGCTGATCATGCCCTTCTTGGCAAACTCAGCTTTGGCCTTCTTAGCAGCGCCTTTGCATCCAAAGTACTGGTAGCTTCCGCCAACCCAGACTTTGAACTTTGCAGCAGCGCCCGCCTGACAGCAGGGAGCTGAGCAGACTTTTGCAGCCACCGGCTTCGGAGCAGGTTTGGCTGCCTTGCAGCAGGCTTTTTCAGCAGACATCTTCTCTGCTTCGGCCCAGAAAGCTGCTTCCTTGGTTACAGGACAAGCTGAATTCAGAGCGTCTGCTTTTTTAGCTTCGCAAGATGCGCACTCTTTTTTGGCTGCGGGCTTCGGAGCTGCCTTTGCAGCACAGCAGTCTTTTTTGGCTGCCGGCTTCGGAGCTGCCTTGGCTTCGCAGGCAGCGCAGTCCTTCTTGGCTGCCGGTTTCGGAGCTGCCTTTGCATCACAGCAGTCTTTCTTAGCCGCGGGCTTCGGAGCCGCCTTTGCAGCACAGCAGTCTTTCTTGGCTGCTGGCTTAGGCGATGCCTTGCCTGTAATTGGACAAGCGCTCTTGTCCTTGTCGGTGCTGCAGGTGCCGTGGTCAGCAAATGCAGCGGATGTCAAAAACACACATGCACAAATCAACACCAGTTTTTTCATGATCTTCAGTCTATCAAAAATGCTGCGTTAGGCGCATTAAGTTCCCAGAAACTGCCGAAGATCACTCGCTTTGGCTGTCGATTCCCATGGGAAATCAGGATTTCCGAAGTGTCCATTCTTGGCGGTGGGCAGATATTTTGTTGTCCGTAGACCCAAAGATTCGATGATCCCGTTTGGCGTCAGATCGAACACAGCTCGGACTGCTTCGCTGATCTTATCTTTGTCAATCTTCTCTGTTCCATAGGTCTCCACATGGACAGAGACAGGGTCGACAACACCAATAGCGTAGGCCAGTGCAATCTGACATTTGTCTGCCAATCCGGCAGCCACAACACACTTGGAGGCGTGTCGTGCGCAGTAGGCAGCACTCCGGTCTACCTTTGTCGGATCCTTGCCTGAAAAGGCGCCGCCGCCATGAGGGCAGAGCCCTCCATACGTGTCGACGATCACTTTTCGGCCAGTCAAGCCAGTATCGGCCTGAGGGCCGCCAGTCACAAACTTTCCTGTCGGGTTGATGTGGTACTTGATCGAGCCGGTTGTGTCGACCCAGTCAGCATAGCGAGTCAAAACCGGGTGGATGATCTCTTCGAGCGCCCTCGCTCTTACATCCTCTTGCTCAATGCCATCTCGGTGCTGGACCGAAAGCACAACTGTGTCGAGCATCTTCGGCTGGTCGTCCTCGTAGACCACTGAGACCTGCGCCTTGGCGTCGGGGCGGAAGAAATCGTCTCCCTTCTCTTTTCTCACATCGGCGGCCTGCTTTGTCAAAGCGTGCGCCATGCTGATCGGCAGAGGCATCAGCTCATCTGTCTCGTTCGCAGCCAGGCCGAACATCATTCCCTGGTCGCCAGCACCGCCTCGATCGACACCCATCGCGATGTCTGGTGACTGTTCGTGAACAGCTGTCAGCACTCCAACGGCTTCAGCATCGAAGCCCATGTCGGTATGTGTGTAGCCCACCTGCCGAATCGTCTGCTTCACGATCTCCGGCATGTCGATATAGCCCTCCATGGTCAGCTCACCAGCGATCAGCGCCATTCCATGAGTCACAAGGGTCTCGATCGCAACCCTAGCAGTTGGATCTTGGGCAAGCGCTTCATCAAGAAGCGCATCAGAAACCTGGTCAGCAAGCTTGTCGGGATGACCTTCGCTGACGCTTTCTGACGTGTAGATCTGGAGTTCAGCCATATCTGTCGGGCGGAGAATACCTTTGGCTGCCCAGGGTCCAAGTGACCTCTCAGAATTGGTCGGTCAAAAAGAGCTGCACTGGACCGGGGATATCCTTCGACATCAGCAGCAGGTCATCTCGTGTCGATTGGAGGGGCACGCCCATCTGGTCGGCGATGCTCTTGAGGCCCACCCAACGCGTACCTGCAGGCAGCGGCCACCGGTCAAGAGTTTCATTGAGGACCGCTTCGCGGACAAGCCCGGGCTCGCAGCAGGCCACGCCCTGGCTCAACCTCTCATATCGTCTGCCGAGCCATCGCCAAGCACGCCATCTGGTCTCGTCACGCCGCATTCTTCCCGGGTCAGCCTCTGCCCATTCGGCATAGAGCTGCTCAGTCTCCTCATCGCTCACATCCGCAGCTTGATCAACCGGCTCGCTGGTCATGATCGTCCCGTCGATCACTCTGTCGGTCACACTGTAGCCTGCTTTTTCGTAGACCCTCGCCTCGTTTGCCAGCAGGATCGACCCGACCCGGCCTGCAGCCGACTCTTGGGCTGCCGTCTCCTTCAGCAAGCAGGAGGCGAGGCCCTGTTTCTGCCGATCGGGGTGCGTTGCCACACCGGAGATTCCGGCTGCCTCACCCCAGCCAAACTGCAGCGGGGTCACCGTAATCGTCGAGAGCAGATCTCGCCCTTCGAAAAGACCCCAGTGGGTTTTGGTTTCTCTCATCAGGTCCGAGTCAAACAGAGTCTGAATGCGTTTGCGATTGAGGCCAAAACAGATGCAGACCAGGTCGAGCCCTAGGCTGACCTCTTCGCCGATCAATGGGCGAATCTCCTGACTCACAGCCGATTGTCTTCCGGTCTTCGGGATGAACGGGCGATGACGTAGGTCACCTCCACCGTCGACTCGCCTTGAACGGTCACGCCCGGAGGAACAACAACGCTCGTCGTAATCGTGGCGGTCATTCGCTTGTCGGTCAGGTCGATGGGAGCCGTCAGAATTGTCGGGGCCAGCCCTCCGATCGTTCGACTGTCGCCAGTCACAACAATCTGGTTAGGCTTCGCCTGCACGCTGACAAGTTCGTAGCCGACTGCTGGCAGACCTGCCACATCCGGCTGAACGAGCAGCCGTTTCTCCTGAGGCGCTGCCATGACAGCCGGTCTCAGGGTGACAGTCGGTGGATTTGAAGCCACCAGCGGAACGGGAAGTCCGTCAGCATCAAGGATTTCAACATCCACGGCGTGAGAGCTGTTCGCTTCGATCTTGGCGATGTCGAAAAGAACCCTGACACGATCTACTTTGGGCAGGTAGCTGGATGGGCCGCTGACAGAGACGTTGTCAGGAAAGACGCTCGAGCCGTCGTAGATCAATCCGGCAGGAGGCAGGCCGATCTCCTCGACCATGACGGGCAGAGATTTCGATTCGAGGGTCTCCAGCTCGATCATCAGCCGGGGGCGCTTAACTCTAAATTGAACGGGGCTTCCAACCGGAGTGGAAACCGTTACGGGCCGCTCAATCTTGCCAGCCTCAGCACCGGTAAACACGATCGCCGCCGTGATCTCCGCCATCTGGAGGGCGTCCAGGTCTCGACGTGGACCAGCTGCAATAATCGCGACACTCTCGGGCGGCTGGATCGCAACAAGATCCTCTGAAAGAGACTTCAGCTCGAGCTTCACCAACAATTCACGCTCAAGATCCGCGCTTTCGCGCGGTCGAACAACCAGCGAAAGCGTGGTGGCGATGATCAACGAGGCGATGAATGCCCAGACCGTGTCTCTCTTCATGAAGCCTTCTCCTCACCAGACTTTGATCGTCTGGATTTCGGCCCTTTCTTCTTTTCTTTCCGACCGAGCGCGCCAAATTTCGACTCCATGATCATCAGCTCGCCGTCAACCGCGACAGAGACCTCGCCGCGCTCTTCACTGACAATGAGCACAACACAATCGAAGTGCTCCGAAACACCGATGCCAGCCCTGTGCCTCATGTGATAGTGCGAGTCGATCTCCGGATTGTCGCTGAGGGGAAGCCGACAGGCTGCAGCAACAAGAGTGTCTCGTCTGAGAATGGCTGCGCCGTCGTGAAGAGGGTTGCCGAGGAAGAAGATTGCGCCCAAAAGCTCTGCAGTCACCTTCGCGTTGAGCGGCACACCATTGCGGGCGATGTCGTCGAGCCGCTCATCACGCTCGATGACGATCAGCGCTCCGATTCGGCCTTGTGCCATCTCGTCGACCGCATCGCTGATGCTGTCGATCATGGTTTTGGCCAGGCCTGGATCAGAACCAGAAATCAGCTTCTCGGTCCAGACTCCAACCTTGGCAAATCCTTCGATCAGATGTCGAAGCTCTGGCAGGAACAGAATGACCAGAGCGATCGGAGCAGCCACAGACGCCTTTTCAAGAATCCAGTGGAGGGTGTGAAGCCCAAAAATGTCACTCAGATAGAGCGCCAGGACGAAGAAGCCGATCCCGATGACAAATTTCCAGGCACGAGTGCCTCGGACCAGCTTGAAAAGATAGAAATTGAGGAGCGTAACAAGCAGGATGTCGATGACGAGCAGCCAGCCGTCGCCAGGGCGGCTCATCAGGTCTGCGAGTCGTTGCTGAATCTCCTCCAATTTTGTCCTTCGTAGTTTAGCCTACGCAGGTTGTCCCGCGTTGAGATATCATTCCCAGCCAAGACAGCCATCAATTGAAGGCTGGTGGTGGAAATATGGACGAATCCCGCTCTTTAGACGATATTCGAGAGGACATTGATCGCGTTGATCGGGACCTGATCGATCTGCTCGATGCCCGCGTCGGCCTCGCTCAAGAGGTTGGGCACATCAAAGGGATCGACGGAAAACCGTTCTTCACCCCGGAGCGAGAGCGTGCGATTTTCAAAAAGCTGGGAGAAGCCAAGACCTCCAGCCTGCACACCCAGCATCTTAAACGAATCTTCCGAGAGATCATCAGTGCGGCACGAGATGCCGAGAAGCCGCTGACGATCTCTTACTGGGGGCCTCCCGGCACCTTCAGCGAACTGGCGGTTTACGAAACTTTCGGTCGAAGCATCAAGCCGCTGCCGGCAGCCACCATCACCGAGTGCTTCCAGAATGTCGAGCACTTCAAAGCGAGCTACGCCGTCGTGCCGATCGAAAACAGCTTTGCTGGTGTCGTGCCAGAGACGCTCGACATGTTCCCACGGACAAACGTCAAGATCTGCGCCGAGCAGTTTCTTGTCATCGAACATCATCTCGGTTCGACAGCCTCCGATCTCTCGCAGATCCAGCGGATCTACGCAGGCCCGCAGCCCTCAAGCCAGTGTCGACGGTGGATTCAGACCAATCTCCCCAATGCAGAAATCGTTGATGTCGTGCCGACATCGAACGCAGCCAAGAAGGCCCTCGAAGACCCGAACGGCGCAGCGATCGCCAACAAGGTCTGCATCGAGCGTCTCGGCCTCGGATTCCTTGCAGAGCACATCGAGGACAACTCCCAAAACCGAACCAGATTCGTCGTTTTGGGCAGAAACCTGCCGGCCAAAACCGGTTCAGACAAGACCTCGCTGATGTTCAGCCTCCGCAACCGACCAGGCGAGCTGTACGAGGTGCTAGGCGCCTTCAATCGGCACAAAGTCAACCTGCTGATGATCGAATCTCGACCAGCCCAACGGGCCGCGTTCGAGTACATCTTCTATGCGGACTGTGTCGGGCACCACGAAGACGAAAACCTCCAGGCTGCTCTGGCAGAGATCTCTGAAAGGGCGCTCGAAGTGGTCATGCTCGGCAGCTATCCGAGCTCAGATCCAAATCTGAAAGAGGTCTAAAACCCGGGATTCTCTCTCGTCATGCCGAGGCGATCCTTCAGCATGGCGAGAAGTTCATCGGCGTCTGAGGCCATCAGCGGCAGGCGAGGTGTCGAAGACTCGATGACGCCAAGTGCGGCCAACACACCCTTGTGCCCCTCCGGCTGCGGCTCCGATCTCAGGGCTTTGATCACCGGTCGGATCAGCTCAAACTTAGTCCGATTCGGGGAAGCAGTGTAGTCGACGAGCCAGTGAGGGATCGAGTTTCCGCACCCGCATATCGTGCCGGTCCAGCCTGATTCAAGAGCCTTGTCCAAAATCAGCTCATCTCCGACGAAAAGCGCCTTCCCTTCCGGCACGACATCGCGATAAGCGGAAAGATTCTCTTCGGATCCCGAACTATCTTTTAGCCCCCCGAAGTTAGGATGGTCGGCAAGCTGGCAGACGGTATCAAGAGCGATCTCGACTCCAGCCATCTTTGGAAACTGATAGAGAATCACAGGCAGAGGACTCGAGTCGAGGACCGCTTTCAGCCAATCTTCGATTCCCGCCTGATCTGCTCTCCGAAAGTAGCCAGGCGCCATCAGCAGGACAGCATCCGCCCCGTTCTTTGCTGCTTGACTGCAGAGCCATTCGGCTTCGTTCAGGCTGGGGGTCGCTATGCCAAGAATCAGCTTCAGACTGCCCTTTGCAGAAGATGCTGATCGGAGCAGGTCGCGCTTTTCGACTGCGCTGAGCGAGGGTCCTTCTCCGTTGGTTCCAGCCAAAACTGCACCTTGGCAGCCGGCCGACTCAAACCAAGCGAGCAGTTTTGCGAGCGAGACTTCGTCCACAGAACCATCACGGTGCATGGGAGTGATCGAGGCTGGATAGACTCCGGGCGGCAGCATTCCACGATTATGCCGTGCGGCGATATCGACTGCTCAAGAGTCTGTTGCGATCTCGATACTTATTGACTGTCCTGCGGGCAACTCTAACACCCTTCTCGGCCAAGATCTTGGAGATCTGCTCATCGCTGAGCGGGCTGTTCGGGTTCTCATGAAGGAGGATCTCCTCAATCATCTTCTGAATTCTGAGTGCGGGCTTAAACAGAACTTCGAACGGCACGACTTCGCCCGTAGCGATTTGAAGGTACTTCTCCGCTGTAGCCCGGCTGACTGTGCTCTCATGGAGGTCGATATCCTTGGCCAACTGAGATCTTGTCAGCGGTTTCAGAAAGAGGTAATCCCCTGTCTTAAGGAACCCGGCCTGGCTTTCAATCAGATGCTCTCCGATCCGTTTCAAGTGAGATTGGCGGTTGCCCAACGCCTCAAGGAACCGCTCTGCACTCGCGATCTGTTCGAGAATGTGCCGCTTCTCATCGGCAGTGTCTCCAGTCTGGGTCTTGAGCTTTGCAAGGCGGGTTGTATAAGCTGATGCAACACGAAGGTTGTGTGAAGATGGCCCAAATGATTCGATCTCCCAACCCGTTTCAGTGTGTCGAATCTTCAGATCTGGTCGTGCAGGGTTCGATTTGACTTCCAGATGATCATGGCCTGTGTTGAGGCTCTCGACCGGGAACGGCTGCAGTTCAAGAATCACTGCTAGGGCCTCCTCAATAAGCTCTTCAGGGGCTTGGCTCTTTTTCTGAATCGCGGAGAGTGATCTGGTGACGAGCTCATCCCAGTATTTGACGAGCAGTACGCGGGCCAGCCGCTCTGCTTCTGTCTTGGGATTTCGGAGCTGAAGACTCAAACATTCTTGAAGATCAGCGGCTCCAACTCCTGGCGGCTCGCAAGACTGAAGCAGTTTGATCGCCGCCTCGGCCTCCTCCAGCGTGATCTCACAGTGGAGAGCAACCTCTTCGACGCTCGTCTTCAGGTAGCCGTTGTCATCGAGAGAACCGACGAGATAGTCGATCACGTGCCAGTCTTTCTTGGCCAGGGCTACTCGAAGCTGCCCAGTAAGGAAGTCTGGAAGAGACTCTGTGTCAGCTGTAAGATCGACCCAATCAGGAGCGGTTCCCGCATCGGCAGGAGTCGATTTTTGAGTGTCGTAACTGTACTCCGATGTCTTGAGCTCAGCCGGAGCAACCTGAGAGAGAATCTCCTCATCTGTAATCGGGTCGGACTGATCCTCAATCCATTCCAGCGCCGGATTTTCGATCAGTTCAGATTCGATGAGGGTCTCCAGCTCATAACTGCTGAGCTGAAGCACATGGCTGGTCAGGATGATCTTTGGATCAACCTTCCCTTGCTGCTGCTGCCTCTGCTGTTGGCTTTGTCCTGCTCCCAGCCTCATAAAGTCTCTCAGAGCGCGTAAACTAACGGACTCCTGTTAGATATGTCGGGCTTCCGCAGGTCTATATTCAGGTCTCAGCAGGAGAAGTCATCCATGTTTACCGGCATTGTTCAGAACACAACCGAGGTTCAGGGGCTATCAGGGCTGCGTCTCACCCTGTCTGACCCAGGGTGGGGCAGCGCCGATGACCCGTACGAAATCGGCGAGAGCATTAGTGTCAATGGGTGTTGCCTGACCCTGGTCGGCACTGAGAATGGCCTCGCGTTTGAGCTGTCCGAGGAGACCCTTGCCAAAACCACCCTCAGTCTGTTTTCGAAAGGAACTGTGGTCAACCTTGAACGAGCTATGAAGGCCTCAGATCGACTCGGAGGACACATCGTACAGGGGCATGTCGATCAGGTTGGAAAGCTGATTTCAATCGATGAGAAGGATGGATCCCACGAACTGCTCATTGAGGCTGATGAGTCGATGGCTCACCTCCTGGCCGACAAAGGCTCAGTCACGTTGGACGGCATTTCACTCACGGTTATTGAACCTGCTGGCTGCAGATTTAAAGTCGCAATCATCCCCCATACCTGGCAGGAGACGAATCTTTCGACTCTCTCAATCGGAAGCAGGCTGAACGTCGAATACGACATTCTTGCCAAGCACGTGGCTAGCCTTCTATCACGATCTTCCTGACATCGCCAATCGACATCAGGGTGCTGCAAAGGCCTGCCAGCAGAGTCAAGCGCGTGTTCCTGACCGCGTCATCGTCAACCATGACCATGGTCGAGTCGAAGAAGGCGTTGATCGGCGATTTGAGCCCAGACAGTGAGGCTGCCTCGAGGCTTGCCCCTTCGACCGCCTGAGCAGCCGCCTGCAGCTCTTTCTCTTCTGGAGTCTCTAGACTGAGCGGTGCAGTCTGATCGAACGGCCCCATACCCTTCTCTTCTGCCGAGGCCACAATGTTGATCGGTCTACAGAGCGCCTGAATCAGCTCATGATCGTCTGCAATCGACTCCAGGACGGCGAGGCGTCCAGCCACCGTCTTTGGATTCAGCAGATCTGTTGTCAGGGCAGCGTCGAGCAGGTCAAATCGCCGATCCTGATAATGGGCGCGCAGGCGTTGAGCGAAGATGTCTGCCAGCTCTGATTCAGATTCTTCGGGCAGCTCCACGCTTTGATCCGAATAAAGCGACTTCGCCTTTTCAAAGATTCCCGCCCAGCCATTCGGTGCCAATCCCTCAATTTCGGCCGCTTCGATCAAAAGACTGACCGCTCGGCGGAGTCCAAACGGATCGGACGAGCCTGTAGGCGCCAGGCCGAGCCCTAGATAACCGACGAGCTTGTCGACCTGATCTGCACAGAGCAGACAGACACCCAGTTTTTCGCCGTCAGTTGTCGGTGACTGATTCAGCTGATACTGCTGGCTCAGTGCGACGCAGACCTCTTCTGCAAATCCCTCTCGCTTCGCGTACTCACCGCCAACTACACCCTGCAGCGAGGCGAGCTCACTTACGAGGCCGGAGCTGAGGTCAGCTTTGGAATAGAGACCTGCCCTCTTCGCGTTTTCCGCCTGATCTGGGAGTCCAGCATCGGTCGCAATTGCTGCTGTCAGTTCGGCCAGTCGATCCGATTTGCTTCGGACTGAGCCAAGCTGCTCTTGAAAGCTCATCGCCTCAGTCTTCGCAAGGAAATAGTCGAGGTCGTGCTGGGAATCTTCATCAAAGAAGAACTTGGCGTCATTAAACCGAGCGCCGAGCACCCACTGGTTGCCACGCCTCACAGTCTCTTCTTCTCCGCCGTTCCAGACCGAAACAAACTGATTTTTCAGCGATCCGTTCTCACCCCTGACCGGGAAGAATCGCTCGTGCTTTGCCATCGCCGTTATCAAGACAGGTTCCGGCAGTTCTAGGAACGACTCAGGGAAATCACCAAGAAGCGCTCTGGGGTTCTCCGTCAGATGAGTGTTCTCATCGACGAGAGCCTCTTCAAGCACAGCCAACCCGCCCGAGACCTCGAGTGCCTGCTCCACAATGCGGCTCCTGCGCACTTCGGGGTCCGGTTCGACCGAGCGCTCTCTCAAGCCCTTGAGAAGAGAGTCGAGTGAGTCAACGGCGAACGTGCCCTCGGATGAGAATCTATGCCCACGGCTTTCAAGCCCGGCTCTGATTCCTTCGACTTCAAAATCAACCGCAGCGCCATCCAGGCAGGCGACCATCCATCGTATCGGCCGGGCAAATCTCAGTTTTCCGCTCGCCCAGCGCATTGTCTTGTCAAACTTGATCCCCTGAACCGCAGCAGGAAGGATTTCGGCCAGCACTTCACCAGCGGATCGACCCTTGATCACCTTGTCGATCCAGACGTAATCGCCCTCTTTTACGACAGTGTCCGGCTCAATTCCCTGCCCGCGACAGAATCCGGCAAGGGCCTTTGTGGGAGCGCCGGAATCATCAAACGCTGCCGCAATCTTTGGTCCTCTTTGCCGCTTTTCTTCATCTGGCTGGACTGATGCGATCCCAGAGACAGACAGAATCAGCCTGCGTGGTGTGCTGTAAACAGCCGCCTCAGCACAACCCAAATTTGCCTGCTCTAATTGAGAGCAGACCAGAGTTTTGAGGTCATCAGCAGCGCGGGCAACAGACGAGGCGGGAAGCTCCTCGCAGCCCAGTTCGAACAGCAGGTCAGGCATTGAAGGGCGGAGTTTACCGTCCACCATTGGCACCTTCACGGCGTCTAAGTCGTCTGGTCAAGTAGAATGGACAAATCTGAGACGGTCGTTCCGAACGACATGGATTTGTCTTGGACTGGAGAATCATCAGCATGAAGCGAATGATCGTTGTAGGAGCCATGGTCTGCGCCGCCGCCATGAGCTCAGCACAGCTTAACTGGGAAACCCCCTCAAACATTGCAGCTCGGGGCGGCGTCGTCTTCCCCTTTGACGAGAACACAAGAGAGGCTATGGCCGACACGCCGATCGGCGTCGGCTTCGAAGTCTTTCTTGACCGGCCCTTCTTCTCTGATGCCGGCGAAGCCAGCCTGACATTTGACTGGTTCGCACGAGGCCTCAACGGTGACAAGGGCAACATCACCATGCTCGCCTTGAACCAGCGGTTCTACTCAACCGACCCGGCAGTCACGCCGATTGGTGAGCGCTCCTACTACTTTGTTGGTGTAGGAATGGCATTCATCAACGTTCTGGGCGACACGACAGAAGAGTCGTTTGCTGGCCGAATCGGCGCAGGCAAAGAACTCGGCCTTCACATGTATGCTGAAGCTGCCGTCACAGTTACCGAAGACACCAGCGCTGGAAACGGCACATCTGCTGGCATCTATCTCGGCTACCGGTTCTAAAACCAAAGTCTAGAGAGAAAGCAAGGGTCCTCAAGCTCAGCTTGAGGACCCTTCTTCGTACTGCCTTCAAAGAATCAGAGGAGTTTGCGGACATCCTCTTCTGAAATCATCTCGCAGCCCTTATCTGTCAGCTGACAGACCAGAGGCACTCCCGCAGCTGTTCCGCCTGTAGCGGAATCGAGCGCCGCCGCGATGTCGAGAAGCTGGAGGCCATCTTTCAACACATCCTCCTTCGGCCTGTCGGCCCAGCCGCCTTTTGTTCGTCTGATGAACTCCAGAGCGCCTCTGATTCTTTCGGAACCTGAGCCGGCACAAGCAAAGTCGCCATCCTGGAAGCGGGCTCCGGCTGCATCGAAGAAATAGACCCCAAACTGGTTGTTCCGCCGGTCATAGGCGGCGGCTATCGGAAGAAACATCCCGATTCCCTGCATCGCCATCGGCTGATTCCCTGAAAGCGCCCGAGTGATCTCCATCAGCTTGCCCTCAGTCGACATCTCTTGCAGCGTCATCCTTTCGTAGTATTTGAAAGCGTGTCGCAGGTACCGGCAGATCTCGAGTGAGCGAGCGTAGGCACCAGAGATCGCCAAGACGGTGTCTGGATCCAGGATCTCAATCTTCTCGGCCTGCTCGTACATGATCAGGCTTCCCATGGTCGCCCGTCGATCAGAGAGGATCAATGCTCCTCCATCGAACCTGAGTGCTAAAACGGTGGTGCCGTGGGCCACCGATTCTGGAGGCAGCTCGGGAGGTGTCCAGCCGACAAGGTCAGCAAACGTATGAGTGACTCGGGAGCTCATTGGCCTGATCGCTGCCGATATTTTTTGGCCTGGTCAGGGTCGACATTCTTCATCCGCCGCATCAGCTCGTTGCTGCTCTTCGGCTTGGTGATATCCGGCTTCTGCGGACCATCTTCGTCGCCAGATTTGCGGGCTGGCTGCGGGTCCTGTCTGCGAACGGTTCTGTCGGCTTGTATCATCTGGTGCACTCCTGAACGATGTCAGCGAACTCTTCTGTTGATTCTACGCTGAAGAGGCGCTCATCGTACGCAATATCGGGAGGAAGCTCAATCGAAAGCGGTCCGCTGGGCGACCGAAGAACCACTCGACCCCAAGAGGCGCTGAGCAGATCAGACGAGAGTCTTTGAACAGCCGCAGCCCTTGCGGAAGCCCTGGTCAGCTCACCAGGCCGCTCAATCCGGGAAAGAACGTCGCTCGGATCTGGCTCGCCCTCGATCCGGCCCAGGCTCACCAGGGCGGGAAACAGCCCTTCCTCGTCATCAATCAGATGATAGGCTAGATTAAGGGAGGCGATCATGGGGTGCGTCCATTCAATCCCTTCCTCCTCTTGGAACTCGCGCAGAATCTGGAGCTTAGCTGCCCAATCGACGCCTCTAGCAAACTCACTGAACTCCGAAAATCGAATCTCGAGCAGATGTCGGCAGGAGTCGATCACCCAGCGCTCTTCTTCGCTCAGCTCCAGGTGCTCTTCGGCCCTCGCTAGATACGATTCGAGAATCTGGTGCGCAGAAGCGGTCTTGCGACCCTTCAGATCGACATTGATGTCTTGGTCGACTGAACTGCTGACCATCTGTCCTGCACGGCACGGATCCTTCAGCTCCCATTCTGGTGCCTCGTCTGCCATAGCAAGCCGAACAGCCAGCCGCATCAGCCCAACGCGGCGCATGGTCGCCTCGCCAATCAGATTGGCGTCCACCGCGATCACGTGCAGCCGTGCCCATCGGCTTCGGTCTGCGTGCGGTTCATCTCTTGTGTTGAAAAGAGGCCTGCGATAGAGGGTGTCGACAGACGCTTTGTCTTCAAACACACCTGCGCGCTGGCTCATCAAGAATCGTCCATCCTCTGGCGAGACTGAACCGCTGCCGCACAGAACCCACCGAGTGGCCAGCAGCGGCGTCAGCGCTTGATAGAGCCTCTCAAAGCCGACCTCCCGTGGAACCAGACAGCTGTCGTGGGTGCCATAGGATGAGCCAGCACCATCCAGGTTGTTCTTGTAGATGCGGGTTCGCCTGCCCGACTGAGCCTCGTAGGCAGAGGCGACCCCGACAGTGACGAGCTCGCCTGCTTTGTCGGCCAGCATCAGCTCATGAAGCGACCAGCATTCTGGAGTGGCGTACTCTGGGTGTCCGTGGTCGTTGTAAAACCGGGCTCCGTTTACAAGGATTCTGTCGGAGCGGACCTCTTCAGAGGCGAGAGGCCGACGGCCGGAATCGAACTTGGCATCGACAGGGTCGATGCTGAGTTTCTTCTTCTTGAATCCCCTAAGATCGGTGCGAGGAGACTCTTGAAAGTAGTCCCACCCAACAAAACAGCGCTTGTCCGGGAAGCCCCGTACAAGCGCTGCTGCGTCTTCTATCTGATCCTCAGCTCCCCGGCCATCGATCGCGAGTCCGTACTCGGTTTCGATCCCGGAGAGCATCCGGATCATTCTATTTTCAGCGTCGGAAGACCAGGAATCGACCACTGCCAGCGAACGGCCAGCCGCTGCCGGTTGTGGTGACTACAAAGTCGCCCTCTCGAGCCATCGCATTGCTGCGAACAACGCCGGAGACTGTTCCAGATGTTGTGTTGCTCGTCGATGCCGAGCGAAGCTGATCCAGTGTCCAGAGTTCAAAGGTTCCCGTAGAGCCGGTGATCCTCATGCGGCCCTGCCACATCTCTGTGACCTTGCCTGAAGACTGCTCGAAAGCAACCAGCTGCATGTCTTCTGATCCTTCGCTGTTCGGGAAGGCCATCATCACGAAGCTCGGAATGTTGTTCAGAACTTCAGTGAATGGGCGATAAGCGCCTCGAATGGCGTCGATCTCGTCAACCAGCAACGGATCGCGCGGATCCGGCTCGCGAACAACATAGAACGGAGGAAGGCTTGTGCCGCCGCCGCCTGACTGCGAGGGGAAGATTTTGCCTGGCTCCGGCGGCTCAACTGCGTTGGTCAGCGGGGTCAGGAAGTCGAGCTCGGACGTGTCGCCCATGCCTTCGCTGTAGGCGATGATGTCTCCAGAGAAGTGGAGGCGATCAGCCTTGCCGCCGCTGATCTCCATGACCGGCTTCTCAGCAGTCGGCATGTCGGAGATATCGAATGTGACCAGATCACTCAAGAACGCCATGTCCTTATTGGTGATCGGGCTGTAGTTGTCTTCTCGGAAGAAGGCTTCATCCTGCTCGATAGATCCGGACAGGCCGTCGTACCAGAGCCAAGAGTCGTTCAATCGCACTAGGGCGGTTGAGACTCGACCCGGGTAGAGCATCATATCGAGCGCAACGTCTTTCTGGAAAAGACCGGACCAGACGGTCGAGCCATTCTCAGTAAATTCTTTGATCTCCAACGGGAAGTTGGAGAAATGTCTCTGCGGCCCAGCAAGAACAGCTGAGTAGACCGATGAGTCATTAAGCGTGTAGCCGTCAAGCTTG
>JALGXY010000305.1 GCA_029824495.1 Fimbriimonadia bacterium | reverse complement strand
AGATGATCAGCGGGACACGGATCGACAATTCGTGCGGCGTCCACTTCCCTGCATAGCCACGTTCGCCAAGGAAATACCCGTTGTCGCCCATCAGGACGATCACCGTGTTGTCGGCCTGGCCAGACTGTTCCAGAGAGGCCAAGACCCGCCCAATTGCCGCATCAACACCACTGATCATTCTGTAGTGGCCTTTGGTCATCCGCACCCGCTTCTCTTCGGAGTCGAATCGCCATTTCCACCGGATTCGATTCAGTGAGGAATCGCGCAGAAACTCAGGCTGACCGGCATAAAAGGCTGCATCAGAGAGAGGCGGCTTTGGCAGATCGATGTCCTTATAAAGCCCTTGCGTTGCCCGCGGAAAAATGAACTGGTCCTCATGCCCATCATCCGCGTGCGGAGCGTTGAAGCTGAGGGTCAAGGCGAATGGTCCGGCTGCCGCCTGTGACTCGATATAGTCGACTGCCCGATCCGCATTGATGTCCGTCAGATGGCGAAGAGTGCCGTCGGACTGCTTCTTCATATAGGGCGCGACGCCTCGAGAGAATTCATCAAACATTTCGTCAATCGCGCCTTTCGAAGTGTTGACCCCAAACTTGCCGATGTGCGACGTTTGGTAGCCAGCCTTTCTTAAGAGAGCTGGATAGCTTTGATCGACAAACCGGTTCGCCAACGGAGGAGTTCCGAATGTGTAGCCATGAGTTCGTTCGACAAGGCCGGTCAAGAGGCTGGCACGGCTGGCTGCGCAGATCGGTGTTGTGACAAACGCATTCTGAAAGTGTACGCCAGTCTCAGCCAGGCGATCCATATTCGGCGTCTGCAGAACCGGGTTGACCCTGCCAAGCATGTCAAAGCGCTGGTCATCAGTGATGATGAAGACCAGATTTGGCGGTACAGATGACGGCATACCTGCCGCTGCCATCAGCACCAATTGAGAGATCATCGATTGCTCACCGCTTCCTAGATCGGACGTACATATGACCGCCGCCGATCAGTGCCAGACCAAGAAGAGCCGTGGTGCCGACACGGATCATCGGGTCGAGATCAGCCATATCGACCAGGACCACCTTGCCGAGAGTAATGCCGAACACCACCAAACTGAAGATGCGAAGCGGCTTCTCATCAAACGAGAATCCGAGCTGAATCAGCGCTCCACCATAGAGCACCCAGGAGATGGTCAGCGCCGCCCCAGAATCGATTCCAAACTGACCGGACAGCAGCGCCATCAGCAGCTTGGTGACGACAGGCCACATAAACACTGCACTCACCGTGCCGACTGTCGTTCTCTCCTTTAAGGTCTTCATGAGCGCGAAGACCGTTGCAAGAGCCAGCAGATTCAAGCCGAACCAGATGGGAAGCTCGAAGTCGCTTGGAACCCCGACAACCAGGCCCATGAAACAGGTTACGAATGTGAAAAATGCTCCGATTCCGACCAAGAAGCCCTGCTGTATTCTCCAGCCGATTCCGACAACGAGCAGTGCGTACATCGCATTTGGAATAACCAGAAGTTCTGGCTCAAGTCGAGCCCCAGCGTAGAGAAGCCGAGAGGCGATGCCGACCACAATCGGCCAGCCAGCCAACGCCCCCAGACCGATCACCAGCTTCTGCACCTTATCTTGAGGCGACATCGGCCAGATGGTCGAGGCGAGCGCGGCACCGATCGCGCCCAGCATCGCAGCATCGGTCCAGCGATCCGGCGCTCCGTCGGAGATCGCTACAAGGTACATCACGATTGCGGCGGTCGTCTGCACAGTGGCCAGCCAGAGTGCGGGCATACGGGCTGAACCGTCCGGCTTGAAGACGAACTTGCTGAGCAGGGAGGAACAGATCGCCAGACCAGCAAATGTATACAGGCCGACCTGCGGATCAAGACCCAGCGGCCCGACTACGGTCAGCACCAAGACGCCACCCAACAGGACGCGCCTCTTGGCCACATCGGCCCTGAGGGCGTACGATCCGCCCACCAGGATCGCTCCAAAAATCGCGTTGTGCAGGGCGGTGGTTTCTGGAGGGATGACAGCCCAAATCATCAGAGGAAGACCAGCCGTAAGGACAGCCAGCGACGGAATTGAGACCGAGCTGTCGTCAGCCTCCCAGTACTCGAATCGAGCAGCAAAAATCAGCAGAACCAGAATTCCGGATCCGTAGATGCCGATAGTCGACAACACAAGATCTTGAGCACCATAATGCAGCGCCATCAGGCTCAACTGAACAGAGCCCCAAAGCACCCATGCCAGGTCGTGCCACTTGTTCTTAAACGCCAGCACGGCACATGGTAGAGCGATCAGTCCGGCAAGGGCCAAGCCGATTTCATGGCTGCCATCCGCAAGCGCAAACTGCGACGTGACCAGCCCTCCCAACAGGCCGATCGACCAGAAAGATCGCGACGACCTA
>JALGXY010000304.1 GCA_029824495.1 Fimbriimonadia bacterium | reverse complement strand
CTCTTGCGTAGTAGCCGAGGAGCATGTGGAAATCACGCGTGAATTGGTAGTGATTCATGCCTTGCTTCGGCTCGTTCTGGTCGAGAGTCATCAGCAGCTCGTTGCTCATGTTCATGATCTCGGTCCAGTACTCGATCGGTCGGGCCGAAAGATCGAATCGAGTGACGTGGGGATCGATCATGTCGGCATACTCATCGCCTTGCCAAGCAACGCCGGCCTTGACAACTTCGCTTCCAATCCTTGACAGCTCCGGCATCTCGTGATCCGGCTTAAGCTTATTCAGCTCTGAGTAGCCGTACTTGATCGCAAGGTAGTCGTAGACGCCGATCGACTGAGCCCAATAATCTGATCCTGACTTCAATCCGGCAGGGTTGAATGGCACATAGTCCATGACCGAAGCCGCAGTTCCTTTCTGTTTAACCAAGGACTTGTCTGCGAGCTGCTTCATATCGAATTGGGTGCTGGCCGAGAAGTGATGGCGCAGCCCGAGGGTGTGTCCAAACTCGTGCATGACAACCCACTTCATGAACTGGCCAAGAAACTCGTCGCGACTGACTGGCGGCACCTGTGCAAGCCTCTCGGCAGCCATAAGTCCGACCGCCGCCTGAACTCTGCCTTCTTGGCAGGCACGGCAGGCCCAACCATGCTCAGCGCTGTAGAGCGCTTTTTTGAGCCTCTCGTTGTCGGTAAGAAAGACTGAGGCGGGATCGATGCTCAGATCGTGGTCATCGACGATCGTTCTGGCAATTGCTGAATCGATTGTGATGCTCGCGTTGATGATCTGGCCGGTGATCGGATTGGCCCTGAACAGGGCGATCGCGTAGCCGGAATCGGGCGATGTCACCCAGCGGATGGTGTTGTAGCGGACGTCGGCATGATCGAGCTCCATATCAGGAGTCATCTCTTTGACAACGACGGCGTTCTTGTATCCGATCGCCTCGAATGCCTTGTTCCACTCCAGCAGACCGGCGCGCACTTCGTCTTTATGCCGATTGGGGATCGCCGAATCCAGCCACCAGACGAGAGGCTCGATTGGTTCAGAAACTTCAGCATTGGGATCCTTCTTCTTAAGATTCCATCGTTGAATATTGACAACTTTCTGATCTTCGGCAGTGTCGTCTGTGAAGTCCTGATAGCTTGTTGTGAAATAGCCGACTCTCGAGTCGAATCGTCTCTCTGAGTAGCTGCTTTCGTCGTCCAGAGGCATCAGCAGATAAGAGACTTTGACTGAGCCGCCCCGTGGATCAGCCAGTGTTCCGGGCATGAGGGCCGCCATTGGACCGGAGGCTGAAGAGCCGCGGATTCCATAGACAGACTCGACATAGAGGTTTTCGGGGAAGGGTTTGATCTTGCTGACGTATGTCTTCTCCCGATCAGGAGAGAAACCGCCGCCACCAAACATCGAAGCTGGGCCGCCACCGCCGCCAGACAGCATCGAAAAAACTTCACCAATGTTGCCCGTAAAGAGAGTCGATACGTCGATCAAAAGAGCGTCGCGGTCGTCCTGTTCAGCGTCAATCTCAAACGACTGAATCACGGAGTCTGTAAATGACCGCTTGACAGCCTGGGCGATCGGTGTGGCTGGATCGGCTCGGAAGAGATAGTTGGGAACGACCATATAGAGCTTTTTCCCCGGACCTCTCTCCAGTTTGAAAACGATGTCTGATATGGGCTGGCCAGCGACCACCACGGAACCTGTACCGGTTGACGCAGTTGTCTGAAGCATCATCATTTGTCCAAGAAGGCCTCGCGGTATTTCAAGGTAGATTTTCTTTCTGCCGCGCTCCTCTTTCTGGTAGACGGTGACAAAACCGGTCTGCTTTTCAAAGTCCTTGATCTTCTTGTCGATCGGCTTCTCTTCTGGCTTTTCGGGTTTCTCTTGCTCCTCTTCCGTTTCTATTGCGGCTTGTGTGAATGTGCCAGAAGTTCGTTCTGAAGTTGTTGTCCCATCAGCGATGGCCGGTTCGCCAAATCCCATCGCAAACGGAACATTGGAGAACGCGTAGTCTGATTTGATCTCATCTCCTGTAGCAACTTCGACCCAGATCGTGCCGTTCGATTTGAGGTTGATTTCGCCGCCGGTCTCCTCGTATGTAAAGGTGACTTTGGCAGCCTTGACGCCGAGGACGTCCTCGATGGCCGCCAGGGTATAGCTTCCCTTTCCAGCCGGAGTCAGCAGATCAGAGTTGGCAGCAAACGTCTTGGTCCACTTGTGGCCAACTTTCATCGCCTCTTCTGGAAAGATGATGGTGCTTGATTGAGCGAGTCGGCTGCCGAGAGCAGCCATTTCAGGATCCTCTTCTTCCCCGCTCTTCTTTTCAAAAGTGAGTGTGTTGTTGAACTGGTCGACTGTGTAGACGGCGATATCTGCCTCTTCAGCCGGAGGCCTTGGCA
>JALGXY010000303.1 GCA_029824495.1 Fimbriimonadia bacterium | reverse complement strand
CGACATTTTGGGTTCGCTTGAGCCAGCGGCAGCCGGCGTCATTCTCTTTGACGCACCCACAGATACGGCCAAGTCGGTCATGGCCTTGATGTCGGATGAGCAGCTCGCCGCCTGCCTCGATGCTCTTCCGATGGACGAAGCGGCCGATCTGAATGAAGAGATCGAGCCAGATCGGTTTCAGAGGCTGCTGGGGCTGATCCCCTCCGAAGATGCGGGCGAGATTCAGCGGCTGCTCGCCTTCCCAACCAAATCGGTTGGTCGGCTGATGACCGAGCGATTCTTCCACGTCAGGTCTGAGACGACGATGGCCGAACTGCTTGCAGACCTTAGAAGAGCCAGCGCCGACAAGTACGAGTCGATCCACGATGTCTATGTTCTCGATGAACATCGACATCTGATCGGTGTCTTCAGCCTGCGAAAAGCGCTGCGGACCAATCCTTGGCAGACGGCGCAGGAAATTCTGAAGGAAGATCCCGTGTTTGTTCAGGCCGATCTGGATCAGTTGGAGGCTGCACGAACGATGTCAAGGTACGGCTTCTATAGCCTGCCTGTTCTTGATGATCGGGGCCGCATGCTCGGGCTGTTCACCGGCGACGATGCCCAGGAGATCCTGAAAGAGGGTGAGACCGAGCACGTGCTTGCACTCAGTGCGGTGACCGGTCAGGCCGAGAACTATCTTTCGCTCAGTATCTGGGAGCTGTTCAAACGCCGAATCCCCTGGCTCCTCCTCCTGTTTATTGCGCAGAGCCTGACCGGTAAAGTGATGCAGCACTACGGGCAGCAGGAGCTCGAGGTGAGCAGCCTGATCATCTTTATCCCGCTGTTGATCGGTGTCGGCGGCAACGTCGGCAGCCAGGTGACGACCACGATCACTCGATCGATCGCACTAGAGGAGATCTTTGCAGGCGATTGGCTGCGTGTCATCGGTCGAGAGCTGATCGTCGGAATCTTGACGGGTGGTGTGCTCGGGCTGCTCGGCTACGGCCGGGCCTATCTTCCCGAGCCGTTCGGCTGGGAGTTTGGCGGTCCGCTGGCGATGGTGGTTGCAATATCGCTGCCTCTCATCGTCCTCTGGGCCGGTGTAGTCGGCAGCATCCTTCCGATATTGGCCAAGCTGGCTGGCCGTGATCCTGCTGTGATGAGCGCACCACTGATCACCACATTTGTCGATGTCACGGGATTGGCGATCTACTTTGAGATTGCCCTGAGACTGCTTCCTCGATGACCCGAGATTGCTGGAACTGGGCACTCAATCGACGCGTTTTCAGTATCATCTGCAACCAGGACTCAGTCATGAAACGAATTCTTCACACCTTTGCCCTTGCAGCGGCTGTTTTGGCGGCAGCCATCGCCTCTGCTCAGACAGAGGCTGTCAAGGCACCCGACAAGGAGGAGCAGAAGCAGATTCTGTCTTCTCTTGAGCGGATTCTGACTGAGACAGCATTCGTCCCGGGCGCAGTCGGCCAGCCATGGCGAGTTTTCTTATCGCGTGAATTCAGTGCTCCAAGAATTCGGTTTCAGCCATGTCGCCCTGTTCCCGCCTTCATTTGGCGAGGCCCGAACATCACAGCGCCGGGCTGGAATCGGCATTAGGATTCAGGAAGAAGAGGGCGGTCTGCGTGTTATCAGAGTCTTTCCAGAGAGCCCTGCAGAAGCGGCCGGCATCCTGATCGGCGACCTGATTTTCAATGCTGATGGCAATCCCATTCGCCGAGTGACTGACCTGGCAGGCGAAAAGGGTGAATCGAGCGTCATCAAGGTGCTGCGCCGAGATGAAGAGATCGAAATTGAGGTGACTCGAGGCGAATACAAGTCGATCCTCCCCGAGACCCTAACCTGGAAAAACCGAACAGCGATCATCGAGATTCCGACATTCGATGTCGGCTACAACGCCAAGCGGATTGATGAGCTGATGGAGGAGGCGATGTCTGCAGAGATGATCGTCCTCGACCTGCGCAGCAACGGCGGCGGGCGTGTTGTCAATCTTCAGCACCTGATGGGCTGGTTCCTCGACCGAACCGAAGAACCGATGGGCACATTCATCGGCCGGAGCGCCGTCAATCGTTATAAAAGGAACAACGAAGTTGAGACGATTGACCTGATCGAGGTTGCCGATGCCACTCGGGCCAAGGTGCGGGCGGGCCGAAGAGATGGCAAGAACTTCGAGGGTGCGATTGCGGTTTTGCAGAGCGGTGCGACAGGCAG
This sequence comes from Fimbriimonadia bacterium, assembly GCA_029824495.1. Taxonomy (GTDB): domain Bacteria; phylum Armatimonadota; class Fimbriimonadia; order Fimbriimonadales; family Fimbriimonadaceae; genus JALGXY01. The sequence continues at coordinate 1,647 of JALGXY010000303.1, read as the reverse complement.
CGCTTCTGAAATGGCGGCTGCAGCTCTGCAGCACTACCGTGGTGCGGCGATTATCGGCACTCAGTCGGCTGGTGCGGTGCTGGCGTCAATGATCATCCCCCTGCCTGATGGCAGTGACTACTGGGTTCAGTTCCCCGTCACAGACTATGTGACGATCGCTGGTGATCGGCTGGAAGGGAGCGGCATAAAGCCTGATATTGCGGCGGCTCCGCCGACTTACGATAAAGACGAAGGCATCGAACGTGCCCTGGAGTGGCTGGCGATCATCAAGACTGTCAGGAACCTAGATCGCTGAGCTTTCTTGACTCATAGCCGGGTGGAACGGCGATCGACTCAACAGCAGCTTCGATCGCCTTCTGTTTTGTCATCCACTTGAAACGCCTGCTGCTCGAAGGAGCTGTTGTTCCGTCATTCATGCGGATCGCAGATGAGAGGCTGAGCACCATGGCGTCATCCCGTCGAATGATCACCGAGTGGATCGCATCCTCGGCTTCTACGTTCATGATCACGGCAGTCTTGCCTTCAACTGTGATTTCGCCGATGATCGAGACTTCGGCTTTTGAAAAGAGCGGCCTGAGGAAGCTGCGCCGCCTCATCATCATCCGGAGCACAGGGTCGACGCGGGTGCCAGCCTTGGCAACCGTGTCGACAAGATCCCCCGGCTTGCACGAGCCAGACCAGACCACTTTTGTGGCCAATTCGGTTACCGTGAGGGTGCGGCCATCGAAATTCCAATCGGCATCCTGGTCGGTCTGCCTGATTGTTCTGCCGTTGACGTAGATGTTCGTTTCGGTCCCTGAATCGAGAATTGAAACGGCGGCTTGATCCAGGTTTTCCAAGGCATGGACAGCACGATCTCCGAGCTCCTGAGCTGCTTCGTCAGCATAGATGGGCGGATCGACATTGCGGTCAAAGCGGGCGACCATGCTGCTGGTCTGTGGGGGGCCGGGATCGAGTGTGGTGAGCGGTGCGTAGCTGATCTTAACTGAGTGAGGGAATCGCTTTCCTGCGGCCGCTACGAGTCGAAACTGCTCATCGAACAGGAGCTGGGTCCCTGAAGAGCCCACGCCTTCCTCCAACATCAAGCGATTGTTTTTGCGTCTTGTCCAGTCGTTGCTGGTCGAGAGCTCGTCAAGCAGCGTCAACACCCCTTGGGGAGAGAGAAAGCCGAGCACCACTGGGGGGAGATGGCCAGAGGCAGCAAAGATCTCGTTGGCGAGGCCTCCGTTTTCGGACACTTTTGCCACGTGCTGATTCAGAGAGGGTCGATAATGAAAAAACTGACTCTTGGTTGAGTAGATCAGATGCTGCTCGCCATCTTCATCGTAGGTGAAATTTACCTGCTGTCCAGAGCGGTTCTGGATCAGGTATTCAGCGCCTCCTGCTTCGATCCTTACTTCGTAGTCCCCCATTTTACGGGCACTGATCGCGGCTTCCTGAAATGTTCCTGCTGCCGGGTTGTAAAGCACGGCGGCGACCATTGCGCTGAGCATCATTGTGTTAGGGACGTCCCAAACCGGCAGGTGCACGGTTCTTTCCTGAGAATACTGCGATCGTAAACAGCGCCGCCGCGTAGGGCAGGATTTTCCAAAGCTCCGGCGGCAGGTTTACACCAAAAATGGCCTCGCCCTGAAGCATCAAGTTAAG
>JALGXY010000302.1 GCA_029824495.1 Fimbriimonadia bacterium | reverse complement strand
ATTGGCTGCTGCGATCTCAACGCTCTTCTGCTTTAATGCCTGATTGGCCATCGTCTCTTCTGTTACGTCAAGGCCGAAGGCCATCGAAACAAGAGAGTCGCCCTCTGGAGCAGGAGCCTGAACGGACTCGACTCTAATGTGCCTGGTCTGTCCAGAGCCGCTCAGAACCTGGAACGATCCGGAGGTCGGCCCCTCGGCCTCCTTCATCGCCTCAAACAGACCCTGAGCCGCATCTCTGTCAGATTCAACTACCTGTTCAAGTGCTTCTGCTTCTGTTGGCTGAGCCCTGCCGAGCCCGAGCATCTTTGTCCAGGCAGGGTTCTGGAAGCTGAGGGCCCGATCCGCAAACTTAAAGAGCCCGATCGGCACGTTGTCGAGCAGAAAACGATACTCGGCCTGAGTTTTGGTGTTGGTCTCCAGTGCGGCGGCAAGCTCTTCATCCCGTTTGAGCACCGCCCAGAACATGGTGAAGGCGAGGAATGATACAAAGACAGCCGAAACAGCCAGCACTGACTGCATCGTGTTGAGCCTGACGCGCTCGAGCGAGAGCCTGCTCGACTCCTCGATGGCCTTATCGATTTCCAGCGAAAGGTCGTCCGAGACAGCTCTGATCCCGTCCTCATAGCCTGCTGGCTGATCCAAGGAGAGGGCATAAGCTTTCTGAACTGATTTGCTCAGCCAGTATTCGGTGGTGCTGCTCAACTCCTCAGCAATGCCATCAACCGATTCGACAGGCCGGCCTTGATACAGATTATCAACTACTCTGAAGGCTCGTGTGTAGGCAAGAAGATCGGCCGAATTTCGACTCGATTGGCTGACATTCCGATTGGCTGAGGCATGACTGTTAAAGCCGCTGATCACTAGACCGACCATGATGATGAGCGGAATCAGAATACTGGCGGCTTTCAGCAGCTTGGTATGCCTTCGAATCGGGTTGTTGGCCTTCATGCAATCCCAACGATTAGATTGTCGGCAATTTTAGGGGGAAAGCTCAGGCGCAAAAACGCCCTTCCGGAAGTCCGGAAGGGCGTCTCAAATCTCGATCCAAGGACCGGATTACTTTGCTGCTGTATCTGAAGAGACCAGCACGTGTCCTGTTGCCGAATCGTAGTCGACTCGCACGTCGAGTGAATCGACCAGGAAGCTCAGCGGGACGATGATGCGGCTCGACTCGATGAACGGCTTTGATTCGAATCGAATCTGCATTCCGTCAACCTTGCCGAATTCGCTGCCGACCTTGAACCAGACGCTGCGGCCCAGTCCGTCGGCTTCGACCTCTTTAGTTTCGTGAGTCCACTTAACTTCGCCGCCAGCATGTTCGAACAGATGTCGGAACGGTGTCAGCGGGATGCCGTCTGTCACACGCGGCTGAACATCAAAAGCAACGATCTCATCGTTGAGCTTGATTTCGAACGGTCCTGCGTTGGGCAGTCGCGTGCCGAATGTGATCGCAACAGGTGCAGCAGCCGGATTGCCGAGTGCTGCAGGCTTGAAGTTTCGAGCAACGAGCTGTGGGGACGCTTCAAGCGACTCGGGCTGCAGCGTCTCATAGCTGGTTGCCGTGCCGTCCTGAATAGTCACCGATTTGGTGCCGACCGCGCCTGCAGTCGAAACCTGAAGATCATTGATTGTCTCTTTGATTGGCTCAACAGGAGCAGCCGGCTTGGCCGCCGGTTTGACTTCTGTCACAGCGGAGTTGCCGCCAGCAGAGGTGAGAGGCTTGGTGCCTTTCAATGTGCCGGGTTTGGCCGTTGTGCTGTTGCTGGTCGGTCCGGCTTCAGCTTCACGCTTCGTCCAGCCGCCCTGGTTGTCAACAAAGAGCCGAAGCTTTTCTGTCTTGAAAGTGTTGTTGAGATCATCAACCACCCACGCCTGGACCTCATGCCAGCCGTTCTTCATGCGCTTGGTGTCCCAAACGTAGGAGTACGGCGGGTAGTTTTTGAGAGCCTGCATCTCGTCGTCAACGAAGAAGCTGACATAGACGCTTTTCAGATTGGCGGTCAAGCCGAGGTTGAGTGAGACATGTCCACGAACGGTTTCACCGTTTCGCGGTTTTTCAAGATAGACAGGGCCTTGAGAGGATCGATCAACCGAAACGGTTGTCTTTTGTGATCCGATCACGTTTCCGTCTTCATCGTAGAGTTTGACTTCAATCTCGTTTTCGCCGTCTTTAAGCGCGGCCATGTTCAGATCGAAGGTTGTCTCGCCACTCTCGTTCTTCTGGTCCAATGATCGAGTTGCAGTGCTGACGCCGTTGATTCGAAGCTCGGCCATCGCTGCCGCGGCTTCGGTGTATTTCACCGTCAGAGTTCTGCTGTTGGCGGCTTTGCTGAGCAGAACAGTTGCATCGACCATCATCGCGTTGGATGCCCCGGCCATAAGAACAGCCTGTTCCAGCGAACAGACATAACTCTGCTATTTTGCCTCAATTCCGCCTGCCAGCGCAACTTTGCGGCGTGTGCGCCATTTCGATTCGAATACAATCGGGTTCTAGTGGGGCTCGCAGAACAGGATCCGCTGACCAGATACTGTCTCGAAAACCGGGGCAGCGGCAGCTATGAGGTCTCACGATTTCCAGGTTTTTGGCGGCTGAGTCTCAACAGTCAGATCTGGCAGGGACGCGCTTGGCGGCACATGATCGAAGTGGTTGACCCGCCAACTCCGGCCCGGTCGAACACAATGATTCTCGAGATCACTGGGGACAGGGCCAGGGACGCAGATCTTGAATGGGCTCGCCGTACTGCCGCCTTGACAGGCCTGCGCACTTCCGTTCTCTACAACATTCCCAGCCAGCCGATCTGGTCGATGGTGGAGGATGATCTGATCGCTCACACTCTTGATCAGTACTTGGCAGGCGAAGGAGACGACTGGCCGCTGCTGATGCCCATGGTTCATGCCGTGCGGGAGGCGATGAGCGCACTAGAGGCGGTTATCGGGGCTTCGAAGTTTGTCGTGACGGGAGCGAGCAAGCGAGGCTGGACGACCTGGCTGGCCGGCTCAATGGGTGATGCCAGGATCGCTGGGATGGCGCCACGGGTCTTTGACAACCTCGACTTTGCGACTCAGCTTAAGCGGCAGAACGAGCTTTGGGGCGAGTGCAGCCCAATGATAGAAGACTATGTCATTCGTGGACTCCATACGGCTCCTGATTACGAGGCGGGCCAGAACCTGCTGAAAGTGATCGACCCGATCTACAGAGTCGATCAGATCACGAGTCCGTTGCTCGTGCTGGCAGGATCGAACGACCCTTACTGGCCGGTCGACGCGATGGGGCTCTATTGGGATCGTCTGACGACCATGCCGAAGGCCAGCCTGGTTGTGCCGAACGCCGGCCATGGCCTGCAGGGAAGCCTCGACTGGACTGACACGTTTGCAGCATTTGCCAAGAGCTGTTCTGGGTTGGCGGAGTTTCCGTTCGATGAAGAGTCCGCACCCGTATCAGCCGAATCTTGGGCGGCCGA
>JALGXY010000301.1 GCA_029824495.1 Fimbriimonadia bacterium | reverse complement strand
AACAGCAGAATGACTTCGTCTTCTCAGCTATCGGAGAGGAGTGGGGGCTGGCTGGCGGCGGCATCACCCTGGTGACGTTCCTCGCATTCTTCTTTTCGGCCTCACGAGTCAGCGCGCGCGCGCCATCTGTATTCGGCCGAATCCTTGCTGGAGGACTCTTAGGGGTTCTTGCATTTCATACGATCATCAATCTGGGAATGAACCTGAGTCTGACGCCCGTGGTGGGTCTCTGGCTCCCGTTCATCTCGTATGGCGGCACAGCCCTCTGGATGTGCCTGGCTGCGGTCGGTCTGATCTCAGCTTCTAGGTTCTATGAAGAGGCCTGAATACGCGGTCGGGCGGCAGCAAGATATAATCTAGAGATGCCCAAGGAGGGGCGAAAACCATCTAACCGAGATCGGGCGGCCAAAAAGAAGGCTAAGGCTGATCCGGAAAACACTCATCGCAGGAACGACGTGATTGGCGTCGTTTTGATCGGCGTTGCCGTCATCCTGCTCGTGATCCTGTTTGTCGGCAAGGGCGGCATACTAGGCGACAGCCTGGTCGGCTTCTTCCGTGTGCTGTTCGGCAAGGGTGCCTGGATCGCTCCCGTTCTCATCGGATTTTCTGGCGTTGCTCTAATCATGGGCAAGTCGCCCTCTCAGGCCAGCCGCATCACCTGGGGATCCTCGATGATCCTTGTCGGAATCCTGGCTGCGATGGCCAAGCCAGACGGCACAGACTATTTCTTCTCCGGCACGGCTCAGAGCAGCGGGGGCTACGTCGGCGCGGCCGCTGCGTGGGCGTTCGATCGGCTGCTTGGCTCAGCCAAACCGGTCGCCATCATCCTGTTGATTCTTGCTGGCGCTGTCCTGTTCCTCGACTCGCCCTTGCGAACCATTATCAGCGGGCTCGCTGAGAAAGCCAAGCGTCGCAAGATCGGTGATCACATCAAGAAAGCAAAAGAGGAGATTGAAGACAAGAAGCCGAAAAAAGAACAGCGTGAGATGCCGAGCTTCGAAAAGGAGCCGGAGCCGGTCAAACCATTTGTTGAGAAAGAGGAGGACCCGAAACCCAAGAGGTCGAAGGCCAAGAAATCGGATGAGGAGCCAGTCCTCGACGTCCAGTCCCCGACTCCGAAGGGCAAGTACGAACTCCCTGCTCTCTCTCTGCTTTCGACTCCGCCCGAGCGCAAAAAGCGATCCGCACAGGAGATGCATTCTGCGGTCGAGACCTTAGAGGCGACCCTCCAGCAGTTCGGCATCGAGGCGACTGTTACGGATGTCGCTGCCGGCCCTACAGTCACCCGATTTGAAGTCCAGGTCGGACCAGGCATCAAGGTGAGCCGGATCACCAGCCTTTCAGACAACATTGCGATGGCCCTAGCCGCATCGCATGTTCGTGTCGAGGCGCCGATCCCGGGCAAATCAGCCGTGGGAATCGAGATCCCCAATGCCGGCCGCGCCATGGTCACACTGAGAGAGATGTGCGAGAGCCTCGAGTTCCACAGCTCCGATTCACACCTCACCCTGGCTCTTGGCCGAGACGTCGGCGGCTCGCCCATCTACGCGGACCTGACCCGAATGCCGCACCTGCTGATCGGCGGTGCCACAAACAGCGGCAAGTCGATCTGTCTGGTCACGATCATCATGTCCCTGATCCTCAAGCACACGCCGAAGGATCTGCGCATGGTGATGATCGACCCGAAACGAGTCGAGCTCTCACTGTTCGAAGGCCTTCCTCACTTGATGCACCCGGTGGTGAAAGATGTCAAGGAGACCCCCGGCGTTCTGCGCGCGGTCTGGCGCGAAATGGATCGTCGCTACGACATGTTCAGCGAAGAAGGTGTCCGCAACATCGAAGGCTGGAACTCCAAAGCTGAAGAAGATCAGAAGCTGCCTTACATCGTTGTCATCATCGACGAGCTGGCAGACCTGATGATGCAGTCGGCGAAAGAGATTGAGGCGATCATCTGTCGGCTGGCGCAGCTCGCTCGAGCCACCGGCATCCACCTGGTGATCGCAACCCAACGCCCGTCGGTTGACGTCATCACGGGCACCATCAAAGCGAACATCGCCTCGCGAATCGCATTTGCCGTCTCTTCCCAGATCGACTCCCGTACTATCCTCGACCAGGCTGGGGCTGAACGACTGATCGGGCGTGGAGACATGCTCTTCCTGCCGATTGATGGTTCAAAACCGACCCGTGTGCAGGGCTGCTACGTCGGCGAAGATGAGATCAGCAAAGTCTGCGAAGCATGGCGCGAACAGGAGAAGCCGCACTACGTCCTTCAGCCGATCGAAGCGATCATCGAAGAGAAAGAGGGCGCAATGAAATCGGGCGGCGACAACAGCGACCCGCTTTGGGAAGAGGTCGTCACGTTTGTTGTCGAAAGGCAGTCTGCCTCAACATCGATGA
>JALGXY010000300.1 GCA_029824495.1 Fimbriimonadia bacterium | reverse complement strand
TCGTTTAGTGGTGGTCCTCATTGGCCTCGTGGCGATCGTCGTCACATGCTGGATGGCCTCACGCCCAACAGCTTCTCTGCTTCTCGACTTCCAAAAATGGCTCGGTCTGCTGACCAGCGGCCTGGTCGGCGTCTTTCTGATGGGAATCTTCCTGCCGAGGATCGGTCAGGTTGGTGCGATCGCTGGTGCTCTGGTTTCGAGTGCGGCTCTCTGGTGGGTGGCAGATGCCCAGATCGTGAACCTGTATCTCTACCCAGTGATCGGCATCGGCGCCTGCATCATCGCAGGATTTATCGCGAGCTTCCTCGAGCCGAAGAAGGATACAGAAGGACTCACCTATTGGACCCTCTCGAAGCTGCCAGAGGATAAAGGAGAAGCCCCCCAGTCAACCGACTGAGGGGCTCTCTGAGCTCCGCCTAGAGGCTGAACTTCTGCTTGATCTGCCGGATCTCCTCGATGGTGATTTCGAGGGATCGGCGAGAGGTTTCTGGTGTGACCACTTCAAATGGTTCACCAGACTGGACTCGATTGACGAAGTCCTGGATCTCGTGGTAGTAGCCGCCGAGGTCTGAGAGGTTGCCGCCACCGGCAGCCTCCATCTTCTCAAACTCAGGCTCAAATGCATCCTGGCCGTTCTTATAGACCGTCAGCGGTCCCTGATCCATGATCGCACAGCCGTCTTCAAAAATCGCTCGGATCGCCATCTTGAACGGAGTGTCTGAGGGCATGTTCCAGCCGCCTTCGAGATGCGCGACACAGTTGCCGTAGGTCATCGTCGTAAACACGTGGCCAGGTCCGGTCTTGTCCACCGTTCCCCAAGAGTCAATCGTGTCCGGTTCACCCAGCAGATAGAGGATGTAGTCGGTGTCGTGGATGTGCATATCGAGCACGCCGCCGCCCGCCTTCGTCTCATCAAGGTTCCAGCCGTCAACCGCCCAGGTGGGGAAGGCGCCAAATCGTGTGAGATTGACCGAAAGCAGCTTGCCATACTCGCCAGACTCGACCATCTTTTTGAGATACTGATACTCGGGCCAGTAGCGGATACAGTGGCCGATCATCAGCTTCTTGCCTGCCTCTTCTGAAGCGGCGATCATCTCGTCAGCGTCTTCGACAGCCATCGCCATTGGCTTTTCGCAGAGGACATTGACTCCGGCTTTGAAAGATTCGATGGTCAGGTCTTTGTGCGTGAACGTGGGAGTGCAGACGTGAACCGCGTCGAGCCCTTCTGCCTCGACCATTTCGGTCACCGTGTTGTAGGCTTGGAGGCCGAACTCTTTTGCGAACTCCTCAGCCCTGTCTGGGTGGATGTCTGCGACTGCGACCAGATCAGCGTTTTCGATCGCCTTGTAAACGTTGGCGTGCATGCGGCCCATAAAGCCAGCACCGACGATTCCCGATTTCATCATGCCGGGGTCAGTCTACACCCCGATTCAGTCTTTGGCGAGGCTCTTTTGGGCAGCCTGGGCTGCTTGGGCGATCGCTTCCGCATATCGGCGGCTCGCTCCAAGCTGCGCTTGAACCATCGCTGCGCCACGCTCACCCATCTGTTTTCGCATTTCGGCGTCAGATCTGAGATCGGTCAGCGCAGTCTTGAACTCCTCAGCAGTTGAAGTCTTGATCGCAGCCTCGACATCGTGCGCCATATCGACTGCCTGCCGGAAATTCTGCATATATGGTCCGTGAATCACCGGTTTGCCGTGAGCCAGCGGCTGAATCAGGTTCTGGCCGCCCTGGTTGTCGAATCCGCCGCCGATAACTACGACATCTGCCACGCAATAGACGCTGCCGAGCTCACCGTATGTGTCGAGCACCGTATAGCTGCTCTTTTCACCCAGAGATCGCCTGCCTGACTCACCAAACTTCTCCTTGGCTCTTGCCGCCAGCGCCTCAGCTCGTTCGATGTGACGCGGGGCGTGGATGATCTTCGCGTCGACCCCGGACTGGTGGAGCCAGTCGAGCACGATCCCTTCGTCTGTTTCGCCTCGGGTTGAGCCGACCACAACGACAAAGTCGTTTTCGCTCAGGCCGAGCTCATTGCGCCAGTGAGCGGGATCGGCATCGAGGCCGTCGGCTGCCTGGTCCATCTTGGAGCTGCCAAACACCTCTGTCTTGGAAGCACCCAGGGCTTCGATTCTCTCGGCGTCCGCTTCGCTCTGCATCAGGCACTGATCAACCCGCTTCAGCAGGTCTGCGTAAAACGCTCGGACCTTCATCGATCGGTGGAAGCTGCGGTCGCTTACGCGGCCGTTGATGATCATCGTGTGCGCTCCGACCGTCTTTGACCAGTCGAGGAAGTTCATCCAGAGCTCTGTCTCCATGATCGCTACGCAGGAGGGCTGCACGCGCAGCATCGCTGCCATCATAAAGCGGGGAATGTCGATCGGGAAGTACACCAAATG
>JALGXY010000299.1 GCA_029824495.1 Fimbriimonadia bacterium | reverse complement strand
GGATCTCTGGCGACTGATCCTCTTTGACCAGGTACCGGCGGACACCATCAAAGGACGAAGAGGGGTAGACATCCCGGGTCTGCTTCCACTGAACCACAAATCGAACGTCAGGATTACCGGCGACCTTCTCCATCTGGTTTACGTTGAGATCGCTGAAGCTGTAGAGGTCATTTGCAGAGTTGAGGAAGACCAGGATCGTCCACTTCTTCTTCTCGACAATGAACTCGTCGACTTCGATGCCAGCCGCAGCGCTGAGAGCGGTGTTTTTGAGGGTGGCCTTTACTTGACCCGTGCCTGCTGAATCCGCGGTGAAATTACCTTCTTCGTTGACCGTGCCGATGCCGCCAAGAGTCTCCCAATCAAAGCCTTCAGGATCCACAAACGCTGCATTCCCAGAAGAAGATTTGGCATGAGCCACAAACCGCAGACTCTGCTGCTGAATCATGCGAGCACTGCTCGGGAACATGTTCACAGAGGAGGCTGTCTCGTCAAATTTTGTCGAAACGGTTCTGTTCACCCCACCGCTGCCGCCTGCACAAAGGTCGACGATCGCTCTGGCCGTCGCCAATTCGACTCCACCCGCGTTTGCCTGGCTGAAAAGCCTCACCTTGACCTCGTACACGCCTGCCGGAATCTGAGTGATGTTGATCTCAGAGAAAATCGTCGTGTCTCGGTTGATCGAATCAGAGCGAACAACAGACCCTGTACTAGAAAGGACCTGAATCACCTGTGATGAGAACTGCGGAGAAGCTCCCCAGGTTGTTCTGTAGGTGAGCGTGCTGGAAGCTGCTGTCATCGAGCAGTAGCCGGTCTGCCAGACCGTTTCAGGCGAATAAGAGGAGCCTCCGCCCCCACCTCCACCACAGCCCATCATTGCCAGGGCGGTGGAGATCAGAACAAGAAATGAGAGCTTGCAGCGCATCACGTGCATATTAGACGGTCAAAAGCAGAGAATCTTCTTGAAGAGGACCGTTTTTTTGATCTCGCCCTATAAGGGCTCTCTGGTCAACTCGTCTATCATGCAGCCCCAGCGGGCGCCAACACTCTGTCTCACAAGGCGGCCAGCAAGCCCGGATTCTCGTTGAGAGCGCGTCTCAGTGGGAGATTGGACCCAGAAGCAGACCGTATTGTCCTGGGTCAGGGCAAAGCAGCTTGACCCTGCAGAAAAGAGGGTGCCATACTCGCACGTTGCTGATTCCTGGAAATTTCAATTCAGGATGAGGAGGGATCCATGTCCAAGTATGCAATTGTTAAGACAGGCGGAAAACAGTTTCGAGCCGCTGCTGACGACACTCTGATCGTCGAGCACATTCCGGGTGAGCCCGGCGACAAAATCGTGCTCAACGAAGTTGTCATGGTCAACACAGGCAAATCTGTGAAGATCGGCAGCCCGTTTGTCAAAGGAGCTAAGGTCACCGCGGAAATCGTTCGGCAGGCCAAGGGCACCAAGATCCACGGCTTCACCTACAAGCCGAAAAAAGACTGCAGCAAGCGCTGGGGGCATCGACAGCTCCAGACGCACCTCAAAGTTACGGAAGTGAAGGCAGGCTGATATGGCACATAAGAAAGGTCAGGGTTCCACAAAGAACGGCAGAGACTCAAACTCCAATCGTCTTGGCGTCAAGCGATACGCTGGAGAGGTAGTCAAACCCGGAAACATCATCGTCCGACAGCGCGGCACCAAGCTGCACCCGGGCAACAACGTTGGCATGGGCAACGATCACACGATCTTCGCCCTCGTTGACGGAGTCGTGAAATTCGAAGGCCCCACCAAACGGCGACGGGTCAGCGTCTACAACGAAGCCTAAACCACTTTAGACTTGGATCAAAAAAGACCGGCTCCCAAAGGAGCCGGTCTTTTCTATTTGTCAAGATGCTCCTAGACGATCCCCGTGCGGAGCAGATCCTTCAATACGAGCAGGCCGACCAGGCGGCCGTCATCAACAACCGGCATCTCACCGATCTGTTTGGGGAAATTCTGGAACATCTCCAATGCGTCTGCTGCCAGCAGATCGCCGTCGATGGTCGCAGGGGAGTCGTTCATCAGGTCGCCCGCAGGAGTCTGAAGCGGCTTTTCGGCCTGCAGCAGATGTCGCCTCACGTCACCGTCAGAGACAAATCCGAGGAGCTCACCTGATTCGTTGGTGAGACAGGCACCGCCAGCTCCCGTCTGCGAAATGATCTGGAGGACCTCAATCAGCGGCTGCTGGGGACTGCCGACCGGCAGATCTTCGCCCTGTCTCATCACATCACGAACGCGCAGTGTCAGCCTGCGGCCCAACGCGCCGGCCGGGTGGTACTTTGCAAAATCCTCTTTGCCAAATCCACGGCGCTTCATCACTGCGACCGCCAACGCATCGCTCAAGGCGAGCATCGCCGTTGTGCTGGTCGTGGGGGCGAGGTT
>JALGXY010000298.1 GCA_029824495.1 Fimbriimonadia bacterium | reverse complement strand
GTTGCCTCCGATGAACGTCATGCAGGAGAGCTTGATGCTGCTCCGCCGCGCAGGCGCAAAATTGGCGATAGACGATGTCGGCGCCGGCTACTCAGCCCTCTCGTCAATCATCGACCTCAAGCCGGACATCATCAAAATCGACCGGTCTGTCCTGCTTCTTGAAGAAAGGCAGGGGCCGCTCGGCCTGATGCGGGCTCTGACAGACATCGCGCATTCCGCTGGAATCAAGGTCGTATCAGAAGGGATCGAGACGGCCGACCATCTTGGCATTGCGCAGGCTGCAGGCGCTGATATGCTGCAGGGCTGGCTCATCGGCCGCCCAGCTCAAGAGCCGACGCGGATATCGAGCCTGGCCATGGCTCTGAGCTGAATCTAAGGAGCTAGGACGGCATTCTCTCTGAATCAAGTCCACTTTCTCGGTGAATTCCGGCCTTATCAAGACTTTTTTGTGTAGTTTGATCCGACCTTGGACCGTCTGGGCTGCTCCAGGGTCGTAGACTGGGCCCTCAGATGCTGGAGATCAAATCACTGACGGCTCAGGTTGAAGAGGACGGAAAACAGATCCTGAAAGGGATCGACATCACGGTCCGACCTGGTGAGGTTCACGCCATCATGGGCCCGAACGGTTCAGGCAAGTCGACCCTTGCAAACGTCATCGCAGGCCGCGAAGACTATGAGGTCACCGGAGGAACGATGACCCTGAATGGCGAGGATCTCCTCGAAATGGATCCCGATGAACGCGCACACGAAGGCGTCTTCATGGCGTTCCAGTATCCGGTCGAGATCCCCGGTGTCAGCAACACCTACTTCCTTCGGGCTGCAGTTAATGCACGCCGCAAGGCCAAGGGCGAAGAAGAGATCAGCGCGATGAACTTCATGAAGATGATTCGCGACAAGATCAAGCTTCTCGACCTCTCAGACGATCTCTTGACCCGCAGCGTCAACGAAGGCTTTTCTGGCGGCGAGAAGAAGCGAAACGAGGTCTTCCAGATGGCGGTCATCGAACCGACCCTCTGTGTGCTCGACGAGACCGATTCCGGACTCGATATCGATGCACTGAAGACGGTCGCAGACGGCGTCAACGCCCTGCGATCACCTGACCGCATGTTCGTGGTGGTGACGCACTACCAGCGGCTGCTGAACTACATCGTGCCGGATTACGTGCACATCCTCAAAGACGGAAAGCTGGTCAAGAGCGGCGGCAAAGAGCTGGCGCTTGAGCTCGAAGAGAAAGGCTACGGCTGGCTGGACGAAGAGACGGCTGCGGCCAAGTAAAGATGAGCACGCTCACCTACGAATCGGACTTTTCATCTGTTGTTTCGGGCGCGCGGCCCCTGCCTGTGTCAAAAGCTGCGGCTGAACTGCGTGCCAGAGGCTTGGAGGCATTCAATACGCAGGGTCTGCCAACGCCCAAGCAGGAAGAGTGGAAGTATTTTCCGCTGCGCAGCATTGCAGATCGCTCTTGGCAGCCTGGCGAGTCTGGTCCTGCGGTCTTCGAAGAGGATCTGACCTGGATGGCCGAAGACGGCCTGAAAGTGGTGATGGTCAACGGTCAGCTCGACCGCAACCTCAGCGATCTCTCCGCAGTCAAAGGACTGCATTGCGGTTCACTCGCCTCTGCTTATGTGGAGTTCCCCGATCTTGTTGAGCCGCTCATCGGCAGCATTGCCGACATCGACAACAATCCCTTTGCTGCCCTGAACACCGCGCTCTTTCACGACGGCGTCTTTATCCGCGTCGAAAAGGGCGCAATGATCGAGCAGACGATCGAGATCGTCCATGTTTCGACTGGTGACAATCAGGTCTTTGCCCCGAGAATCTTCATCCTCGCCGAAGAGGGCTGCAGCGCCAAGATCGTCGAGCGATGGCAGACTGACGGCAGCTCGAAGTCGTTGACCATTCCGGTTGTCGAAGCGAAGGTCCGCGAGCGTGCTGTCATCGAGCACATCCGAATTCAAGACGAAGCGCTAGATTCCTGCCACATCGGCCTGTGGGAGTCTGATCAGGCAGCGGACAGTGAGTACAAGGCGTACAACATCGCCTTTGGAGCCGAGCAGGCTCGGCTCGACCAGAACATGATGATCGGCGGCGAGCATGCAGTCGCGCGGCTCGATGGTGTTGTCTGCGCCCACAAGAACCAGATCATCGACAACCATACAAAGCTGGATCACGCTGTTCCAAACTGCAATTCTTTCGAAATCTACAAGCAGGTGATCGACGACAAAGCCTCGGTTGTCTTCAATGGCAAGATCTTTGTCCACCTCGATGCACAGAAGACCGATGCGGTTCAGACGAACCAGGCTCTGCTGCTATCCCCAGACACGACGATCAACTCAAAGCCTCAGCTCGAGATCTTTGCTGACGATGTCAAGTGCACCCACGGGGCGACGGTCGGCCAGATCGATGAGGACCAGCGCTTCTACATGATGCAGAGGGGCATCAGCGCCGAGGAGGCCGAGGGCCTGCTGGTCTACGCTTTCGCCGCCGAGGTTCTAGAGCTGATCTCAATTGAATCGGTCAAGAAAGCGCTCGAAGCTCGGCTCTACGACAAGCTTAACTGACCTGGTGTTTCTACGGGGAAAAGCTCCTCGTTGGCATAAACCCTGCTACTCTCTCCTTGTGGCCTTCTGTTTTTGAAGGCCCAGAGTGTCTCATGAAAAGAGCAGCTTTTGGTCTTTGTCTGTTTGTCGGTGCTGTCGTCACAGCATCTGCCCACGACCGGTATCAGCCGGTGGTCCTCGACAGTTTAGGAGCAGGCGGAACCGCGTCTGATGTGCTCAGCCTTCCAGATGGCGGAGTCGTTGTTGCCGGTTCGACGACAAAGAAGAGAGGATTCCGTGATGCAGTCGTCGCACACCTCAAGGTCGACGATGGCACAGTTTCCGGTCCATACGTGGACGTGCTTCCCTTGCCAAAGGGAACAGAAGAGGCTTCTGCATTTGGTTTCTTGGGCTCACCCAGATCTGTCATCGGCTCGGCTGTCGGATACGATGGCCGAACCCACACTTTTGTCTGGAATGCACTCGAAGACGGAACGGCGGGCTGGTCGATCACACAGATCCCTGGCCGCGAATCGAGCTCGATTGTGAGCGGACGTGAGATGGTGATGCCTGGCGACAACATCACCGTAACCGGAACCCTCGTCGATGGGCGCGGAAATCACCAAGGATTCTTTTCTTACGTGGGCTCAGATGGAGCCTGGACCACGGGCGTTCTTGGCGGCGGCACAGAGACTCAGATTCTAGGGCTGGCCAGCCGACGCCTTGACACAGATGACGACGACGATGGGCTCGAGACTCTGTGGGCACACGGAGCGATGAAGATCACGATCGAGCAGGGCGCTCGGCCAACAACCGCGTGGGTGCCAGCCACCTGGCCACTCTATGTCCGACCAGGCTCAGTTATAGCCGGCATCGCCATCCCTAACCTGCTGGATGCCCGCAAAGGTGCAAACGAGTCTGCAGCCGTTGCCACTCTGAGAACTCTTGTGCCGACAACGCCTTCACATGATCTGCCGAATTCGGCGATGATGACAAGCGGGTTCTGGCCAGATTGTGACAATGACGGCATCAGCAGTTCACGACTGATCACAGGCGGTATGAGATCGGAGTACGACGGTCGAGCCGTCGTGGGACGGGCTGCATTCAGCGGCCTTCCTCTGACCGGCACGACAAGTCGAGAACTCTCGAATGGAGTCGATGACGACTGTGATTCTGAGGTCGACAA
The DNA here is from genome assembly GCA_029824495.1 of Fimbriimonadia bacterium. GTDB lineage: Bacteria > Armatimonadota > Fimbriimonadia > Fimbriimonadales > Fimbriimonadaceae > JALGXY01. The sequence goes on along the minus strand of JALGXY010000298.1, from coordinate 7,323 downwards.
TTCTGCCGCGTTCAGCCTGGTGGCGCCCACAGCGGAAGAAGGTGATTTCAAGGCAGTAGGCGTCTCTTGGGATCGAGACGGCACGGTCGGCTCACCCCTGTGGAGCACCGTGAGGGGATTCGTTGAATCCGCTCGGAGCCGGAACAACCGAATGAGAAGTCCGTACTTGGATGCCGCCATCGGCTGTCCGGTAGATATGCGGCACCTACTTGATGATGACGATGTGTCTCCTCAGGGCCTCAACAAGGTTGACCCGAGCGGTATTGTGCTGGGCCAAGCTTCCACAACCAGCTCGCCAGGCAGTCCCCGGCCGACGCTGTTCATTCCGACCGGCCGAATGGTGCCCAATGAAAGGTCCGTGCTCGTCGGTACACCCGTGCCGGATGAGGGAATGGCGACGGTAGCTGATGCTGATGACGATCTCGCCATGACGGTTCGACTGACTGACAGCACCAGCGATCTCGGCGACCTCGCGGTCGAGTTCCTCATCTCCTCAACCAAGTATGAGTTTGGAGAGGACCCGGTCAGCGCAAAAGTAAAGGAGAAGGCCAACCGTTCCAACTGCAAGTCCACCGTCAGGGTTGGCGGGGTCGGTTCTGGTGCTGGAGGCGTAGCTGGTGGAGCCGTCGGCGGCCTCGGCATGATCATATGGTTCTATGAGTGGACGGAACACAAGTTCGTTTCAGTTGGTGAAGTCTATGTCGAACCAGGAGCCTGGACGACCATTTATGGAACAGCAACCTCTGAAGAAGGCGACTTCCACAACGAATATGGCCAGATGAGAGTCCGGATCACAGGCAAAAGCACTGCTAAAGGAAAGAAGCCCGACGTCGAGGTTGACACTGTTCAGACCGAGATCGTCGCCCTCGATTAGGGTCTGCTTGTCCGAGAACTCTAGCTGGAAACTTTTCGCGCTCAGCTAGAGCGAGGAGGGCCTGAGTCAACCATTTGGTTAGACTCAGGCCCTTGCTGTGTCAGCCCCGACTGTAGAGCAGCGGGTTGAGTGGACTGGCCGCCTTCTCACCAGGCACTTGCCCCGGGAACCAGTTCTTGAGGTCGTTCTCACGGAACTTCGAGTTCGGCTCTGAGATCACCCCCCCATCCTCGAAATAGATGATCGTCATGACCTCACGCATCCGATCAGATCGGTTCCCCGGCGCAGCATGAAGGGTCCAGCCGTCGTGGAACGTGGCGTCGCCTGGAGCCATCTCTTGGATCTGGTGGATCTTATATCGCTTTTCGGTGATCAGCTTCGTGAAATAGGAGTCTGATTCGTCCGAAATCTCCATCAAGTCAAACGGTCCGTTCTCGTGACTCGTCGGTGCGAACTTCATCGCCATCATCTCGGCCGAAACATAGACTAGCGGCATCCACATCGTAATCGTCTTGACGCCGTCTAGCGGCCAATAGAACTGATCCTGGTGCCAAGGTGTGATGCCGCCGCTCGGCTCTTTGAACAGAGCCTGGTCATGATAGAGCCGAACGCCTTTGATCCCCATCAGGTCAGCGGCGATCTGGGCAAACCGCTTAGCCAGGACAAACTTCGCCACATTCTCATCTCTCTGCCACAGGTTTCCGATCTGAATGAACGCTTTGCCATAGGTGTCGCGCTTCTCAAGTTCTGGCATGACACCTTTCGCTTTGTCGACAGTGTCCCGAATCGACTCGGCGTATGGCATCAATTCGGTCTGGGTACAGACATCGCGGAGATGGATGTACCCGTTCGTCTGATAATCCTGGTGCATCTCATCCGTGATGGGATAGAGGCCGCTTAGGTCTGCGAGCTGCATCGACATAAGTGAAAGTTACCTCGGCATCAGTAGTGTTTTCACCCGTTACAGCCTTAGATATTCAATTCCAGAGCCCTGCTCGCCTCCCAACAACAGCGTGATTGTGTTCTTCACGAAGTCGCCTCTCGTCGCCTGATAGACGTTCTGGAATCGATTCGTATTCCGGTTGACAAGTGGAAACCAGCTCGATTGAACCTGCACCATGATCTTGTGCCCTTGCTTGAACGTATGGCCCGTGTCTGGAAGCTCAAACTGAAATCGGTCGACCTGCCCCGGCACAAACGGCTGTGGGTTGGAGTAGCTGTTTCGGAACTTGCCGCGCATCACATCTGCACGAACGAGCATCTGATAGCCGGAGTAGTCTTCGCCGTTCGGCCCTTTGGAACCAGCCGGGAACACATCAATCAGCTTGACCACAAAGTCGGCGTCCGTACCGGTCATCTTCACAGCAAGATCAGCCGTGAGCGGCCCGACTATCGTCAGCGTTTCCGGCAGAGCAGTTGACTGAAACGTCAAGACATCGTCTCGTTCTGCTGCAAATCGCTGATCGTCGATCATGTACTCGCGCGTACGCCTCTGATTCAGCCCACCCTGATAAGGAACTGGATTCGCCGGGTCGGTCGTAAAGCTGACTTCCCCAGAGCCTGAGCCAGCTCCAATAGCAAGCCCACCATTTGGAAGAAGGCTCAGCCTGCCCTTTTTGGCTTCAGCCGGCGGCCATGCACCAAATGTCCGCCACTCATTTGAGCCAGAGAGGAAGACATGAGCCTCCTTGTCGTACTCGCCATAGCCGAGCAGATACTTGCGGAAAAACGGCCATTCGACAACCTCTTGATAGTACTGAGAGGTGTCCATGCCAAAGTCCTGGCCTCCAAAGAGCCGACCGTTGCCACGGCCAGCCCACATGCCGTGGAACCAGGGGCCAAGGACGATGAAATTGTCTATGCCAGGATTCTGCTTCTCGGTGTAGCGGTAGACATTAGGCGGGCCCCAGTAGTCTTCCGCATCGAAGAAGCCGCCAACGGTGAGAACAGCACACTTCACACCGACCATCGATTTGGCAACATTGCGGTTCTGCCAGAAAGTGTCGTAGGTGTTGTGCTGCATCATCTGAGACCAGAACTTCTCTCGATCGCCCATGTATTTGGCAGTGAGTGCACTGATCGGCCCCTCTTCTAGGAAGAATTTGTACGCGTTCCCTCTCATGTCCCAGCCGGTGCCAGGCCCGCTTCGTGGGCTCGGCTGTGGCCTCTTTGCGCCAAAACCGCCGCTGTAGAAGCTGAAACCGTCCTGCAAAAAGAACGCGCCATGGTGATGAAAATCGTCGCCGATAAACCACTCGCTTGTCGGAGCTTGTGGTGAGGCAGCTTTCAGCGCCGGGTGAGAGTTGATCGCGCCTAAGGCGGCATAGCCGCCGGGGTAGCTGATTCCCCACAGCCCGACCCGACCGTTGTTGTTCGGAACCTTGTTGATCAGAAACTCGATCGTGTCATAGGTGTCGGTGCTTTCGTCGACATCGTGCGGGCTCAGATATTCCCGCAGCTGAGGCCGCATGTTTTCGAACACACCTTCTGACATGAACTTGCCGCGCACATCCTGGAATGCGAAAATGAAGTCGTTCTCCTGAAGCTTCTTAGAGCCTCGGAAGCTGCCTGGGAAACTGTCCTCGCCATAGGGGCGGCAGGAGTACGGAGTGCGCTGCAGCAGAATCGGCCCGCTCTTTGCGCCTTTCGGAACATAGACCGACGTGTAGAGCTTGACCCCATCTCGCATCGGAATCATGTACACGTGCTTGTCGTGGGTGTCCTTGGGGCTCTGCGCAGCAGCTATCGCGGCTGCGACTGCCAGCAGTGAGGCCAGAAGGAATCGGCTTTTCATGGTGTCTAGGATAGCGGAACCCTGTCGGCGGAGGCAAGCTGGACAATTTTTGATGCCTGTTGCGGGCAGCAGGTCTGCGCAATAATCTAAGTGGGAAATCCCAAGACCGATGACTACAGCAAAGAGAACTCTCTCCGCCCTTATGATTGCTGCGGCAGCTACAGCATCGCTTGCTCAGGACAAAGCTGAAACGAGCGAAGCTGCCTGCCCCTTGTGAGTGGGTGGTGGCTATGGAGCCGGTTCGGCTCCTGAATACGACTGGACCTACAGCACCCTTTGGGTCCCCACTTCAAAATCGAAGGCCGAATCGGTCCTCATGTACCGCGTCTCATCCAGACTGCGGGTTGGCGTTTCCCACCTTTGGGAGCAGAACACACTCCGATGGCAGGCTTCTTTCAACGCGTCGCCGGAGACCGAAAAAGCGCCCGCAATCAACTTCAGCGCCGGTGTTCAGGGGATCGGCACAGGCCACCGAGGATTCAGCGCGACCGCTGAAAAGAACTTCGGGCCATTCAATGTCTATGCTGGCATTGGTTATCGCTCGAAGGAGTCACATACACATCTGCTTGCCGGATTCAAGTACCGGTGCGAGGGCAACCTCTCGGTTGGACTGCAGAATGATGGCCACAATTCACATTTCTTTGTGGTCAAAAATGACGGCCCGGTGATGTATGGGGCCTATCTGGTTGAGCTGGACAGGCCAGCCTTGATGATTGGCTATCGGTTCTATGACTGCCTGCTTTTTATCGTGATCCAAGATGGTCCCCTCTCCCCAAGCTTGGGGAGAGGGGACTTGACAATTCAGCCCTCCACCCCCATCCACGTCGAGCTCAGCTTATGGCTGACCTCTTAGGCGGACCCTCCCCTCCACCCTTTCGCTCTGCAAAAAGGAGGAGGGGGAACGGCGCGGTGAAGCCATGCTGGAATGCGTTGGCTAGACCGAGCCCATACAGATGACTTTCGTGGTAAACCATCGAGCATGACCTCACTGCTGCTCGCCACAGTCTTGACTGCCAATTCCCAGACTATCGTGGCATTTGGAGACTCAACAACGGCTTTAAGGAACTCGGTCGAACAGGTCTACGCTGAGCGCCTGGAAGCAAAGCTGAAAGCGTCCGGACACAACGTGAAGGTGATCAACGCTGGTATTGGTGGCAATAACACAGATCATGCGAGGGCCAGGTTTGAGCGCGATGTATTGAATCATGATCCCGAAACCGTCATCATTCAATTCGGACTAAATGACTCTGCTGTTGATGTTTGGAAGGGTGCGCAGAGGCCCCGAGTATCGCAGGAGAGATTCAGAGAAAATCTCGAGCTCTTCTGCTCAGAGCTCAAAAGCCGAAATATCCGCACGGTCCTGATGACTCCCAACCCAGGGTTCTGGACGCACGGCTTAGCTGAGCGCTACGGCAAGGCTCCGTACGACGTCAACGACAGATGGGGTTTCAACCTTTTGGTTAAGGATTATGTGGAGACGGTCAGAAGCGTGGCGCAAAGCAGCGAGACAGGGCTTCTCGATGTCTACAAGATCTATCAGGAGAGAGATGCCGCATCAGATTTGTCTGCGACCGACCTTTTGGTCGACTCGATGCACCCGAATGACAGCGGCCACGAAATCGTCGCCTCTGCTCTTGCCGAGCTGCTTCAAGACCCTCCCGTGAATCGAGGCTATTCGATCCCGAACATCGACCTTGATGACAAGACGGAATTTCATGTTGTCGTCGACAAAGAAAAGGGGCAGTATCTGGGACACCCCACCACCGTCCTGCTCGAGGACGGCAAGACGATCCTGACGGTCTATCCGAAGGGGCACGGACGAGGCGGCATCGTGTACAAGAAGTCGACCGACGGCGGAAAAACCTGGTCTGATCGACTCCCGATTCCCGAAAGCTGGCTGACCAGCCGCGAGGTCCCGACGATGCATCGCGTGATCGGTCCAATAACCGGGAAAAAGCGACTGATCATGTGGTCGGGTCTCTACCCGGCGAGACTGGCAGTCAGCGAGGATGACGGAGATTCCTGGAGCGAGCTTGAGATCGCTGGCGATTGGGGTGGAATCGTCGTGATGGGGTTTGTCCACCAGCTCAAGAATGGCCACTACATGGCGATGTTCCATGACGACGGCCGGTTCTTTAAGAAGGGTGGCAAGCGGACCGGCGTCTTCACGCTCTATACGACGTTCAGCAAAGATGGCGGCCTCACCTGGAGCTATCCCGATGCGATCTGGTCAGGCAGCGATGTTCACCTCTGCGAACCGGGGATCATCCGCTCACCTGACAGCAATCAACTCTGTGTTCTGCTGCGGGAAAACTCCCGCACCAAGAACAGCCATGTGATTTTTTCTGATGACGAAGGGCAGTCCTGGACTGAGCCGAAAGAGCTCCCTGGCAGCCTCACAGGCGACCGGCACACAGCAGTCTATTCACAGGATGGCCGGCTCTTCATCTCCTTCCGCGACATGGCTCATGACAGCCCGACAAGGGGTGACTGGGTTGGCTGGGTCGGCACTTATGAGGACATCCTGAACGGCCGCGAAGGGCAATACCGGGTTCGGCTGAAAGACAACACGAAGGGCACAGACTGCGCCTATCCTGGCGTTGTCATCCTTCCGGACAATACGATTGTCACGACGACTTACGGCCACTGGGATGAAGGCGAGCAACCGTACATCCGGACGGTGAGATTCAAACTCAGCGATCTCGATCGAATTGCGGAAAGCGGCTAAAACTGCTCTATCGGCGCTCTTATCCCTCAGCCCCTTGGGGTTGAGGGTGGACCAGTCCACCACCACCGGACGGGAGGGTGGGTGGGGGATGGTGGTGGACCGAGGCATTCGTGGCAAACTTGCAGCATGATCATCGAACTCAGCAGCGTCCTCGTCAACGACCAGAAGAAGGCATTCAAGTTCTACACAGAAGTCCTCGGATTCAAGAAGAAGATCGACCTGCCGATGGGTGAGCACAGATGGATGACCGTGACCTCACCAGATGGCCATTCTGACGTCGAGCTGTTGCTCGAGCCAATCGCTTTTGGCCCGGCGGAAACGTACCAAAAGGAAGTCTATAATGCGACCATTCCTGCCACAGCCTTTCGTGTAGCTGACCTCCATGCCGAGATCGAAAGACTGCGAGCCCTCAATGTGAAAATCGAAACCGAGCCAATGCAGCTTGAAGGCCTCAAGCTGGCCGTCATTGACGACACCTGCGGCAACCTGATCCAGCTGTACGAGAAGATCTAGCCGGCTGAAAAGTCATCATTCTAGACAAGCCTATCCCCGGTCTGAAGTTCAGAATATTCGCAGCATGAGCCAAGTCGTTCAGCAGACCCGCCCGGGCAGCATCATTCCGCGCACGAGCCTCGGAATCGATGCCGCACTTGTGACAGGCGGTGCAGCACTCACAGCAATCGCTGCCCAGGTTTCGGTTCCTTGGGAACCAGTGCCGTTCACGCTTCAGACCATGGTGGTCGCCCTCTGTGGCCTGTCGCTCGGCGCGCGCCGTGGCGCTGCAGCGATGCTCGCCTATTTGATGGCCGGAGCTGCAGGGGCGCCAGTGTTTGCCGGATTCAAAGCTGGGCCGCAAGTTCTGTTCGGTCCAACAGGCGGCTACCTGCTGGCGTTTGTTCTTGGTGCCTGGCTTTTGGGTGCCGCAGC